>NZ_JBEPDB010000100.1:0-311 GCF_040300025.1 Dactylosporangium sp. NPDC000555
AGATACACGGCCAGCGGGATGTACAGCTCGATCAGCCGGGCGCGGACGCGCTCGCGGTCGGCGCCGGCCGGGAGGTCGGCCATCAGCGAGAGCAGGGCCTTGGCCCGCGCGTCGCTCTCGCGGGTCCCGCGGGCGCCGTGCTCGTGGCTGGTCTGGGTCTCGTGCTGCCGCGCGTCGGTGCTCATGGCGGGGTTCAACCTTTCCGTTCGGTGCCGCATGACCGGTCCGGAGCGGAGCGGAGGGGCCGGTCATCATGGGCTCAGCGTTCAAGTCATGCCGCAGCCGGAGCGAAGCGGAGGTTCCGGCATGAC
>NZ_JBEPDB010000100.1:409-27472 GCF_040300025.1 Dactylosporangium sp. NPDC000555
ACCGGTCCGGAGCGGAGCGGAGGGGCCGGTCATCATGGGCTCAGCGTTCAAGTCATGCCGCAGCCGGAGCGAAGCGGAGGTTCCGGCATGACCGGTCCGGAGCGGAGCGGAGGGGCCGGTCATCATGGGCTCAGCGTTGAAGTCATGCCGCAGCCGGAGCGAAGCGGAGGTTCCGGCATGACCGGTGCCACGACATGTCCCGGCGCCACGAGTGCGTGCGGGTTTCGATGGCGGACGAGCGGGAAACCCTGCGATCAGGCAGGCGAAAGACGAACGCTCGGGACCGGTCGAATGGCGCGCGTGGCGCCCGTGTCTTGAGCGCCGGCGCATATCTCCGGCGTCGCCACGCACCGGGGTGCCGCCGCCGTCTGGACGGACCCGGCCCCACGGGGATACGCGTCACCGTGCGGGGTGGGACGCCCCTCACCTTACAAGATCTTGCCGGGCGGCAAAGCCTCGGACCGCATTCGCACCCCGCCCGCTAGGGTGGCGCGCATGACGATCGACGCCACGGTCCCGAACGTCGCCCGCATGTACGACTACTACCTCGGCGGCTACCACAACTTCGCCGCCGACCGCGAGGCCGCCGAGAAGATCCTGGAGATCTTCCCCGACACGCCGGCCGCGGCCCGGACCAACCGGCGGTTCATGCAGCGCGCCGTGCGGCGGCTCAGCGAGGCCGGCGTCCGGCAGTTCCTCGACATCGGCGCCGGGCTGCCCACTCAGGGCAACGTGCACGAGCACACCGACGGCCGGGTGGTCTACGTCGACAACGACCCGGTCGCGGTCGCGCAGGCGCGCGCCCTCGTCGAGGGCGACGAGCGGGTGTCGGTCGCGCTGGCCGACCTGCGCGACCCGGAGGCGCTGCTGGCCGACCCCGATGTGTGCGGCCACCTCGACCTCGCCGAGCCGGTCGCGGTGCTGCTGGTGTCGATGCTGCACTTCGTGCCCGACGAGGCCGACCCGTGGCGCCTCATCGCGCGGCTGCGCGACGCGACCGCGCCCGGCAGCCACCTCGTGCTGTCGCACCTGACCCTCGACGGCGTCGACGCGGCGCCCGCGCGGCAGGGCACGCAGGTGTACCGCGGCGCCAGCGCGCCGATCGTGCCGCGCACCCGGGCGGACATCCTGCGCCTCTTCGACGGCTTCGAGCTGCTCGACCCCGGCCTGGTGTGGATCGGCCAGTGGCGCCCCGAACCCGGCGAGGACCAGGTCTCGCACGGCTACGGCGGCGTCGGCGTCAAACGCTGAACCACTACGCCGTGCCGCTGAGAGCGACGGGAGGTGGTACAAGGATTCGGTGCCGAGCTTGACGCTGTTCCAACGCACCACGGGCCCCTTCGGCGCGCCCTGCCTGCTGCTCGGCGGCTCGCTGGGCAGCAACCTCGACATGTGGCGGCCACAGGTGCCGCTGTTCGGTGACCGGCTGCGGGTGGTGCGCTTCGACCACCGCGGGCACGGCGGCTCGCCGGTGCCGCCCGGGCCGTACCGCATCGAGGACCTCGGCCGCGACGCGCTGGCGCTGCTGGACCGCCTGGGGATCGAGCGGGCGTCGTACTGCGGCCTGTCGCTGGGCGGCATGGTCGGCATGTGGCTGGCCGCGCACGCCCCGGAGCGCATCGAGCGGCTGGTGCTGATCTGCACCGCCGCGCACCTGCCGCCGGCCGAGGGCTGGCTGGACCGGGCGCGGCAGGTGCGGGCGGGCGGCATGGGCCCGGTCGCCGACGCGGTGCTGGGCCGCTGGTTCACCCCGCGCTTCCGGGCGGCGCTGCCGGGCCGGGTGGCGCCCTACCGGGCGATGATCGCCGCCTGCCCGGCCGAGGGCTACGCCGCCGGCTGCGAGGCGATCGCCGCCATGGACCTGCGCGACGACCTGGCCCGCATCGCCGCCCCGACCCTGGTGGTCTCGGGGGCGGACGACCCGGCCACGCCCCCGGAGCACGGCGAGCGCATCCACGAGGGCATCCGCGGCAGCCGCCTGGTGGTGCTGCCGAACGCGGCCCACCTCGCGAACGTCGAGCAGCCGGACGTCGTCGCCCAGCTGATCATGGATCACGTCACGGACTGATAGACCGCCAGCGTGCGGTCGGCGATGGCCGCCCAGGAGAAGTGGTCCACGGCGCGCTGCCGCCCCGCCCGCCCGAAGGCCGCCGCCCGGGCCGGGTCCTCCAGCAGGGCGATCATCGTGTCGGCGAGGTCGGCGACGAACCGCGACTCGTCCAGCGGGGTGCCGGAGCCGTCGCTGACCTGCTCGATCGGCACCAGCAGCCCGGTCTCACGGTCGGCGACGACCTCGGGGATGCCGCCGGTCGCGGTGGCCACGACCGCGGTCTGGCAGGCCATCGCCTCCAGGTTGACGATCCCCATCGGCTCGTAGATCGACGGGCAGACGAAGACGGTGGCGTGGGTGAGGACCTGGATGACCTCGCGCTTGGGCAGCATCTCCTGGACCCACACGACGCCGTCGCGGGTGGCCCGCAGCTCGCCGGCGAGCGCGGTCACCTCGGCGGCGATCTCCGGCGTGTCGGGGGCGCCGGCCAGCAGGACGATCTGGGTGTCGGCCGGCAGCCGGCGGGCGGCGCGCAGCAGATACGGCAGGCCCTTCTGCCGCGTGATCCGCCCGACGTAGACGACGCTGGGCCGCTCGGGGTCCACGCCGAGGCGCTCGAGCACGTCGGTGGCCGGGTCGGGCGCGTACTGCTCGGTGTCGATGCCGTTGTAGACCACGTGCACCTTGTCCGGGTCGACGGCCGGGTAGGCGCGCAGCACGTCGGCCTTCATCCCGGCGGAGACGGCGACGACCGCGTCGGCGGCCTCGATCGCGGTCCGCTCGCACCACGACGACAGCGCATAGCCGCCGCCGAGCTGCTCGGCCTTCCACGGCCGCAGCGGCTCGAGGCTGTGGCTGGTCACCACGTGCGGCACGCCGTGCAGCAGCTTGGCGACGTGGCCGGCGAGGTTGGCATACCAGGTGTGGCTGTGCACGATGTTCGTGCCCGAACAGCCGGCGGCCATCTCGAGGTCGACGCCCATCGTGCGCAGCGCCGCGTTGGCACCGGCGAGCCCGGGCGGGTCGGCGTAGCCGGTCACGCCGGCCTCGCCGCGCGGCGCCCCGAAGCAGTGCACGCGCACGTCGAGGGCGGGCGAGCGCAGGTTGCGCAGCTCGCGGGCCAGATACTCCAGATGCACGCCGGCACCGCCGTAGACGTCGGGCGGGTACTCTCGAGTGAGCAGGTCTACTCGCACCTCCCAAACAGTAATTGTTGTTCGTCTGGCGCAACACGCCGGACACGTTTAGCGTCTGCGCCATGGCTGCCAAGAACGTCCTCGCGATCGTCCTCGCCGGAGGCGAGGGGAAGCGGCTGATGCCCCTGACCACGGATCGGGCCAAGCCCGCCGTGCCGTTCGGCGGCATCTACCGGCTGATCGACTTCGTGCTGTCCAACCTGGCCAACGGCGGCTATCTGAAGATGGTCGTGCTGACCCAGTACAAGTCGCACTCGCTGGACCGGCACGTCACGAAGACCTGGCGGATGTCCACGCTGCTGGGCAACTACGTCACGCCGGTGCCGGCGCAGCAGCGCCTCGGCCCGCGCTGGTTCGCCGGGTCCGCGGACGCGATCTACCAGAGCCTCAACCTGATCAACGACGAGCGGCCGGACTACGTCATCGTGTTCGGCGCCGACCACATCTACCGGATGGACCCCGAGCAGATGGTGCGCCAGCACATCGAGTCGGGCGCCGCCGCGACGGTCGCCGGCATCCGCCAGCCGCTGTCGACCGCCGACCAGTTCGGGGTGATCGAGGTCGGCGAGCATCGAGGTCAGGGCTACGACAGCCGGCAGATCAGCGCGTTTCGCGAGAAGCCCAAGGACGCCAAGGGCCTGCCGGACGCCCCGGACGAGATCTTCGCCTCGATGGGCAACTACGTCTTCACCACCGACGCGCTCATCGACGCCGTCACCCGCGACGCGAAGGACCCGTCCAGCAAGCACGACATGGGCGGCAACATCATCCCGTACTTCGTGGAGAAGAACGAAGCCGCGGTGTACGACTTCAGCAACAACGTGGTGCCGGGCAGCTCCGAACGCGACCGCGGCTACTGGCGCGACGTCGGGACGTTGGACTCTTACTACGAGGCCAACATGGACCTCATCTCCGTGCAGCCGGTCTTCAACCTGTACAACTTCGAATGGCCCATCTTCACCGGCAACAGCCCCTGGCCGCCGGCCAAGTTCGTGCACGGCTGGGGCGAGCGGGTCGGCCGGGCCGTCGGCTCGATGATCTCCCCCGGCGCGGTCATCTCCGGGTCGCTCGTGGAGAACTCCGTGGTGTCGCCGAACGTCAGGGTGCACTCGTGGGCCCACGTCGAGGGCTCGGTGCTGATGGAGGGCGTCGACATCGGGCGGCACGCCGTGGTCCGCAACGCCATCCTGGACAAGAACGTGATCGTGCCGGAGGGCGCCGAGATCGGGGTGGACCTGGCGCGCGACCGGCAGCGGGGGTTCACGGTGTCCGAGGGCGGCGTCGTGGTCCTCGGCAAGGGCCAGCGCGTCGAGCCCTGACCGGCGCGGCGCTGCCGCCCTTCCCCTGCAGGCAAGGCTCGGATTCGATACGGTGAGGATCATGGGTAACCCCCCGGAGCAGCACGCGCCCGAAGCCCTGAAGACCGAGATCGCCACCACGGCCGCCACCGAGACGGAGATCGCCCTGTCCGCGGAGCCCGTGCAGCCCCAGGAGACGGCGGAGTCGCCCGCCGCGTCGTTCGGCGGCCCGGCCTTCGGCGCCGGCCAGCGGTTCCCGATCGAGCGGGTCACGCCGCAGATCGAGGGCGGCCGCCTCGCCGCCAAGGCGGTCGTCGGCGAGCTGGTGCCGGTCTCGGCGGTCTCCTACCGCGAGGGCCACGCGATGATGGGCTGCAACGTCGTGCTCATCTCGCCCGAGGGGCGCGAGGCGCCGTTCAACCGGCTGCGCCCGGGCCCGCCGGGCACCGACACCTGGCACGGCGAGATCCGCCCGGACGCCGTCGGCGCCTGGACGTTCGCGGTCGAGGCGTTCAGTGACCCGTACCTCACCTGGCACAGCGCCGTGTCCAAGAAGATCGCCGCCGGGCAGGGCCTGGAGGACCTCGCCAACGACCTGGCCGAGGGTGCGCACATGCTGCGCGAGGCCGCGCCCGGGGTGCCGCCCGACGAGCGGGGCCGGCTGCTCGGCGCGGCCGGCGCCCTGGACGACGCCGCCATCCCGCTGTTCGCCCGGGTGTCGCCGGCGCTGGGGCTGACCGACGTGCTGTGGCGGCACCCGCTGCGCCGCCAGGTCACCCGCGGTGAGGCTCTGCCGCTGTGGTGTGACCGGCAGCGGGCGCTGTTCTCCGCGTGGTACGAGTTCTTCCCGCGCTCCGAGGGCGCGGTCGTCGACGAGAACGGCAAGCCGGTCAAGCACGGCACGTTCGCCTCCGCCATGCCGCGCCTGGCCCAGGTCGCCGACATGGGCTTCGACGTGGTGTACCTGCCGCCGATCCACCCGATCGGCCGGGTCAACCGCAAGGGCCCGAACAACACGCTGGTCGCCGGCCCCGACGACGTCGGCTCGCCGTGGGCGATCGGCGCGGCCGAGGGCGGCCACGACGCCGTCCACCCGGACCTGGGCACGCCGGAGGACTTCCGGGCGTTCGTCGCCGAGGCGCGGCGGGTGGGCGTGGAGATCGCGATGGATCTGGCACTGCAGTGCGCGCCGGACCACCCGTGGGTCACCGAGCACCCCGAGTGGTTCACCACCCGCGCCGACGGCAGCATCGCCTACGCCGAGAACCCGCCCAAGAAGTACCAGGACATCTATCCGCTGAACTTCGACAACGACCCCGAGGGCATCCGCGCCGAGGTGCTCCGCATCGTGCTGCACTGGGTGGCCCAGGGAGTCAAGATCTTTCGGGTGGACAACCCGCACACCAAGCCGATCGGCTTCTGGCAGTGGCTGATCGATGAGGTCAAGCAGGTCGATCCCGACGTGCTGTTCCTGGCCGAGGCGTTCACCCGGCCCGCGATGATGCACGGCCTGGGCAAGGTCGGGTTCTCCCAGTCCTACACGTACTTCACCTGGCGGGTGCAGGGCTTCGAGCTGCGCGAGTACGTGCAGGAGCTCATCGCCGCCGCCGACTACATGCGTCCCAACTTCTGGCCCAACACGCCGGACATCCTGCCCGAGCACCTGCAGCACGGCGGCCCGCCGATGTTCAAGATCCGCGCGGTGCTGGCCTCGCTGCTGAGCCCGTCGTGGGGCATGTACGCGGGCTTCGAGCTCTTCGAGCACCTGCCGCGGCCCGGCGCCGAGGAGTACCTGGACAACGAGAAGTACCAGCTGCGGCCCCGCGACTGGGCGGCGGCGGAGCGGGGCGGCGAGTCGCTGGCGCCGTTGCTGCGCCGGCTCAACACGGTGCGCCGCGAGCACCCGGCGCTGCACTGGCTGCGCAACACGGTGTTCCACGGCATCGACAACGAGCAGATGCTGTGCTTCTCGAAGCGCGACCCGCAGTCCGACGACACGGTACTGGTCGTCGTGTCGCTGGATTCGCACAACGTGCAGTGGGGTAACACGACACTGGACATGCCCGCGCTCGGCTTCGACTGGCACGAGCGGTTCACGGTGCGCGACGAGGTGACGGGCGCGACGTTCGACTGGGGACAGCACAACGCGGTCCGGCTCGACCCCTACTACGAGCCGGCCCACGTGTTCACGGTGCATCGACACCGGTAGACGGCAAGGCAGGTAGGTGGTACAGCACATGAGCGACGCAGTCGAGCACCCGTCCTCGAGCGACTTCAGCCAGGCGCGGGTGCTGCCCGCGGAAGAGGGCTGGTTTCAGCGGGCCGTGTTCTACGAGGTGCTGGTGCGCGCCTTCGCCGACTCCAACGCCGACGGCTCGGGCGACCTCAAGGGCCTCATCGGCCAGCTCGACTACCTGCAATGGCTCGGCGTCGACTGCCTGTGGCTGCCCCCGTTCTACGACTCCCCGCTGCGCGACGGGGGGTACGACATCCGGGACTTCTACAAGGTGCTGGCGGACTTCGGCACCGTCGAGGACTTCGTCGACCTGCTCGACGCGGCGCACAAGCGCGGCATCCGGGTGATCACGGACCTGGTCATGAACCACACGTCCGACTCGCACCAGTGGTTCCAGGAGTCCCGCCGCGACCCGACCGGGCCGTACGGCGACTTCTACGTCTGGTCGGACACCGACAAGGCCTACGCCGACGCCCGGGTCATCTTCGTCGACACCGAGGAGTCCAACTGGACCTTCGACCCGGTGCGGCGGCAGTTCTACTGGCACCGGTTCTTCGCCCACCAGCCGGACCTCAACTACGCCAACCCCGAGGTCCAGCGCCAGATGATCGACGTGCTGCGGTTCTGGCTCGACCTGGGCATCGACGGCTTCCGGCTCGACGCGGTGCCGTACCTGTTCGAGGCCGAGGGCACCAACTGCGAGAACCTGCCCGAGACGCACGAGTTCCTGCGCCGCTGCCGCAAGGTGATCGACGACGAGCACCCGGGCCGGGTCCTGCTCGCCGAGGCCAACCAGTGGCCGGCCGACGTCGTGGAGTACTTCGGCGACGGCGACGAGTGCCACATGGCGTTCCACTTCCCGCTCATGCCCCGCATCTTCATGGCGGTCCGGCGGGAGTCGCGCTTCCCGATCTCGGAGATCCTGGCGCACACCCCGCAGATCCCGCCGAACTGCCAGTGGGGCATCTTCCTGCGCAACCACGACGAGCTGACCCTGGAGATGGTCACCGACGAGGAGCGCGACTACATGTACGCGGAGTACGCCAAGGACCCGCGGATGCGCGCCAACGTGGGCATCCGGCGGCGGCTCGCCCCGCTGCTGGAGAACGACCGCAACCAGATCGAGCTGTTCACCGCGTTGCTGCTGTCCCTGCCGGGATCGCCGGTGCTGTACTACGGCGACGAGATCGGCATGGGCGACAACATCTGGCTCGGCGACCGCGACGGCGTGCGCACCCCGATGCAGTGGACGCCGGACCGCAACGCGGGCTTCTCCCAGGCCAACCCCGGGCGCCTGTACCTGCCGGCGATCCAGGACCACATCTACGGATACCAGTCGATCAACGTGGAGGCGCAGCGGGAGAGCTCCACCTCGCTGCTCAACTGGACCCGCACGATGCTGCAGGTGCGCCGGCGACACGGCGCGTTCGCCGCCGGCGAGTTCCGCGAGCTGGGCGGCTCCAACCCGTCGATCCTGGCGTTCGTGCGCGTCCACGGCGACGACGTCGTACTGTGCGTGAACAACCTGTCCCGCTTCCCGCAGCCGATCGAGCTCAACCTGCAGGAGTGGACGGGGTACACGCCCGTCGAGCTGACCGGGCACGTGCACTTCCCCAACATCGGCCAGCTGCCCTACCTGCTGACCCTGCCCGGGCACGGCTTCTACTGGTTCCAGCTGAGCGCGCCGGCAGAGCAGAACTAGAGGAGGGCCGAGGCGCAATGACTTCCCTGCCGTACACCGACTGGCTGCCGCATCAGCGGTGGTACGCGGGGCGGACCCGCACCCTGACCCACGTCGAGCCCGCCCTCGTCACCCACCTGCCGGACGGCCTCGACCACGTCCTGCTCGACGCCCACTACGCCGACGGCGGTACGGAGCGCTACCAGCTCTTCGTCGGCTGGAACCTCGACATCGCCGCCGAGCTCTCCGCGGCCGCCCTCATCGGCGCCGACGGCGACCGGGCCGCCTCCGACGCGCTCTACGACGAGCACTCCGCACAGCGGCTGCTGGCGCTCATCGACACCGGCGCGGTCGTCGACGGGGTCCGGTTCGTGCCCGAGCCCGGGGTGGCGCTGCCGGTCGACGCGCCGGCCCGCATCGGCGGCGCCGAGCAGAGCAATACCAGCGTGGTGTTCGACAGCGCGGCGATCCTCAAGGTGTTCCGCCGGGTCAACGCCGGGGTCAACCCCGACCTGGAGCTCAACCGGGTCCTCGCCCGGGCCGGCTGCCCCAACGTGGCCCGGCTGCTCGGCGCCATCGAGAGCACCGTGCCAACGGGCCGATCCGAATCCGGCCCGGACGGTGAGCACCTGACCCTGGCGATGGTGACCGAATACGCGCGGAACTCGGCCGAGGGCTGGGCGATGGCGGAGACCAGCGCGCGTGACCTGTTCGCCGAGTACGACCTCAACCCCGACCTGCGCCCCTCCGAGGTCGGCGGCGACTTCGCCAGCGAGTCGGCGCGCCTGGGCGAGGCGGTCGCGCACGTGCATCGCACCCTGGCCGCGGAGCTGGGCACCCGGTCCGCGCCCGCGCCGACCGAGGCGATGCTCGCCCGGCTGGACCGGGCGGTCCAGTCGGTGCCGGACCTCGCCGAGCGGGCCGGCGACGTCGCCGCGATGCTGCGCGCCGTCGCCGGCGAGACGATCACCACACAGCGCATCCACGGTGACCTCCACCTCGGTCAGGTGCTGCGCACGCCGGAGTCCTGGCTGCTCATCGACTTCGAGGGCGAGCCCGGGACGCCGGTGCAGGAACGCAGAAGCCCGGATTCGGTACTGCGGGACGTCGCCGGCATGCTGCGCTCCTACGAATACGCCGCCTACCAGCTCCTGATGGACGAGGACAACGACGAGGAGCTCGGCCAGCGGGCCCGCCAGTGGGTGGACCGTAACCAGGACGCCTTCTGCGACGGCTATGCTGCCGGCGCCGGGTACGACCCGCGGGAGGACCTGGCCCTGCTGCGGGCGTACGAGCTGGACAAGGCGGTCTACGAGGCCGCGTACGAGGCACGGCACCGGCCGGGCTGGCTGCGGATTCCCCTGCGGTCGATCGAGCGCATCGTGAACGGTTCGGACCTGACGACAAGGTGATCACCCCCATGAATTTCGACGACCTCATCGCCGGGCGTGCCCACGATCCGCACGGCGTCCTGGGCGCCCACGCCCAGACGCGCGGCGATGCCGTCACGACCGTCATCCGGGCGCTGCGCCGCGGCGCCGGCGAGGTGGCGGCGGTGGCCGGCGGCGAGCGCCACCCGATGGCCCAGGTGCACGGCGACGGCGTCTTCGAGGTCGAGGTGCCCGGCGTCGTCGACGACTACCGTATCGACGCCGACGGCACGCTGACCGACGACCCGTACCGCCACCTGCCCACCCTCGGCGAGCTCGACCTGCACCTCATCCGGGAGGGCCGGCACGAGCGGCTGTGGACCGTCCTCGGCGCGCAGGTCCGCCCCGGTGGCGTCGCGTTCGCCGTGTGGGCGCCCAACGCCCGCGGCGTGCGGGTCGTCGGCGACTTCACCGGCTGGGGCCCGTACGACGGCTGGCCGATGCGCTCGCTGGGCGGCAGCGGCGTCTGGGAGCTGTTCATCCCGGGCGCGCAGGCCGGGCAGAAATACAAGTACCGGCTGCTCACACCCGACAACGACTGGGTGGAGAAGGCCGACCCCCTCGCGCAGCACACCGAGCAGCCCCCGGCGACCGCGAGCGTGATCTACAGCTCCGGC
Source organism: Dactylosporangium sp. NPDC000555 (assembly GCF_040300025.1). NCBI lineage: Bacteria > Bacillati > Actinomycetota > Actinomycetes > Micromonosporales > Micromonosporaceae > Dactylosporangium > Dactylosporangium sp. NPDC000555. The sequence continues at coordinate 10,918 of NZ_JBEPDB010000100.1, forward strand.
TACGACTGGAAGGACGCCGACTGGATCGCGGCGCGCGCCGAGCGGCACCCGCACGAGGAGCCGGTGAGCATCTACGAGGTCCACCTCGGCTCGTGGCGCCCCGGGCTGTCCTACGTGGAGCTGGCCGACCAGCTCACCGAGTACGTCAAGGAGCTCGGGTTCACCCACGTGGAGTTCCTGCCGGTCATGGAGCACCCGTTCGGCGGCTCGTGGGGCTACCAGGTCACCGGCTACTACGCCCCGACGGCCCGCTTCGGCTCCCCCGACGAGTTCCGCCACCTCGTCGACCGCCTCCACCAGGCCGACATCGGCGTGATCCTGGACTGGGTGCCGGCCCACTTCCCGAAGGACTCGTGGGCCCTCGCCCGCTTCGACGGCACGCCCCTGTACGAGCACGGCGACTGGCGCCGCGGCGAGCACCCCGACTGGGGAACGCTCATCTTCGACTTCGGCCGCAAGGAGGTGCGCAACTTCCTCGTCGCCAACGCCCTCTACTGGTGCGAGGAGTTCCACGCCGACGCGCTTCGGGTCGACGCGGTCGCCTCGATGCTCTACCTCGACTACTCCCGCGAGCAGGGCCAGTGGTCGCCCAACCAGTACGGCGGCCGGGAGAACCTCGACGCGATCTCCTTCCTGCAGGAGGCCAACGCCACCGTCTACAAGCACCACCCCGGCATCATGATGATCGCCGAGGAGTCGACGGCGTGGCTGGGCGTGACCCGCCCGACCGACGCGGGCGGCCTGGGCTTCGGCTTCAAGTGGAACATGGGGTGGATGCACGACACGCTCACCTACGTGGGCAAGGACCCCATCTACCGGCAGTACCACCACAACCAGATGACGTTCGCCACGGTGTACGCCTGGAGCGAGAACTACGTGCTGCCGATCAGCCACGACGAGGTCGTGCACGGCAAGGGCTCCCTGGTCGGCAAGATGCCCGGCGACCTGTGGAAGAAGGTCGCCAACGCGCGGGCGCTGCTGGCCTACATGTGGTCGTTCCCAGGCAAGCAGCTGCTGTTCATGGGCTGCGAGCTCGGCGACGAGCAGGAGTGGAGCGAGGAGCGCGGCCTCGACTGGGACCTGCTGCACGACCCGTCCCGCGCCGGCCTGCAACGGCTCGTCCACGACCTCAACGCCACCTACCGGCACACCCCGGCGCTGTGGAGCCAGGACACCACCCCGGACGGCTTCCGCTGGATCAACAACGAGGACGCGAGCGGCAACGTCTTCTCCTACCTGCGCGTGGGCGCCGACGGCTCGGTCGTCGCCGTCGTGGTCAACTTCAACACACACCCGCACGAGGGGTACCGCATCGGCCTGCCCTTCACCGGCCGCTGGTCGGAGATCCTCAACACCGACGCCGACATCTACGGCGGCTCGGGCGTGGGCAACATGGGCTCGGTCGAGGCGACCGGCGTGCCGCACAACGGCCTGCCCGCCTCCGTCCAGCTGCGCGTCCCGCCGCTGGGCGCGCTCTGGCTCAAACTGGGGTAGTCACCTTCCGGGTTCGGCCGGGAGCGCCATGGGCTGCGGTGTGAACGCGCCGGACGACTCGGTGTGGGCCGGCGCGGGACGGCCCGTGTCCGCCGTGTGCGAATGCACGCGGGCGCCCGACGGGCCGCGGCGCGAGATGACCGGAAACGGGACGAGCACGACCGGGGGCGGCGGCGGGGCGAGGCGTCCGGCGCCCCAGCGCACCCACAGCGCCACCCGGCCCGCGGCGGCCTCGGCGGCGAGCTTGTCCAGGGTGCGGCGGCGGTCGGCGTGGTCGACCTCGACGACGACCGGGGCCGCGCCGGGCCGGGCGATGCCGACGTCGACGACGGAGAACTGCCGCTCGTACGGCGGGGGCAGCGGCACGACGCTCGCCGCCCGCCGGTACGCCCGCCAGCCCCGCCCGCGCGCCCACTCGACGGTCGCCGCGATGAGCAGCTCGGTGACGTCGTCGGTGCCGCGGTCGGCGAACGCCAGGCGATCCAGGTGCGCGCCGAGGACGGCGGCGAGCTGCTCGGCGGTGTCCTCGGCGTCCATGTCCGTACCTTATCTAGACTCGCGCTGGTGACCTCGAAGCTGCCGCCGGTGACGCGGATCCGGCGGGCGTACGCGCGGCACAAGGCGCGCGCCGGCGGCGACTGGCACGCCTATGTCACCCTCGCCGGAGCCGGCGTCGTGGTGTGCGACGACGCCGAGCGGGCGGTCAGGGGGTACAGCGTCCAGAAGCTCGCGGTCGCGGTGGCGCTGCTCGACAAGGCCGACCGCGGCGAGCTCGACCTGGGCCGGCGGGTGCGGCTGGAGGCCGGGGACGTGCTCGGCGGCAGCGGCATCTACCACCTGCAGCCGGTCTGGGGCGACGAGCTCACCGCCGCCGGCGTCCTCACCGCCCTGCTGCTCGCGTCGGACAACACCGCAGTGCGGCTGTGCGGCCGGCTCGCGCCCGCCGCGGAGATCAACGAGATCCTCGCCGCGAAGGGGTTCACCCGTACCCGCGTCGAGCCGGTCGCCGATCCGGCCCGGTTCCTGCTCGGCGACACCACCGCGCGGGAGACGCACGACCTGCTGGCCCGGCTGGCCGCCGGCACGCTGCTGGGCCCGGAGACCGGCGGCTTCCTGCTCCGCGTGCTGCGCGGCGCGGCCGGCTACCACGACGGGGTGCGCCGGGACATGTCCTCCGCGCAGCGCGCCCGGGTGGCCACGAAGCACGGCGCCGATCGCGATGAGCGCGGCGCGGCCCGGCACGAGGCCGGGATCATGTTCGACCTCGACGGCGCCCCGGCGCTGGTCTACAGCCTGTTCGCCGACGGGCTGGGCGCCGCCGCGGACTACGGCGCCACCCACCCCGCGGTCACCGCGCACGCCGCGCTGGGGCGCGTCATGCTCGAATGCTGCTGAGCGTTCGGTCCAGGTGGCTGGTGGGCACATCGCGATGGTATTCGAGGTATATCGCACCGTTGAACGGCTCGGCGCTCCCGATATCGCCAGCCTCGCGCCAGTACCGCAGATAACACGCCGCGCTGCCATGCAGCGACACGGGCGACGGGTCGAGCAGCAGCGGCAGTCGATACTCCTCGTCCGTTGGCGCGGCCGACTTGAACCACCGCGGATAGAGGTACACCTCCGGAGGCGTACCGACGTCCACTGCGGTCACGTAATCCCGGAGCTCTCGGTCGATGCGGTCGGCAGGCGCGATGCCCTGCTCCGGTCGCAGCGCGATGACGACCGAGGGCAGCAGTTCAGGGTGCGGGTGTTCCTCGAAGTACCCGACCATGACGAAAAACGCGGTCAGGGCGAGGTCCAGCACGTCCTGCGGCGAGGCGTTCTCATCGAGCAATCCAAGTTCGTCCAGATGCTCACCGACCACAGTCGCGCTGGCGTCCGGAAGGGTTCTTGTGATGAAGGCCAGGATCGCTGATTGCACCGGCGCGGTGAGCATCTGAACAACCTTTCAGTTCTGCATCGTCACTGAGGCAACGACCAGCCGTGCCTCAGTTTGGTGTACTTCCCGGCGGGCGCGACCGGCGGCTGGACCTTGGTCTTGGCGTCGATGCCGGCTTGGTCCAGGGCGTCGAGGATCTCGCCCGCCGCGGGCCGGGTCGGCCGGGTTGGTGGTGAGGTCGGCGATGAGGTGAGGTGCTGCTTGGGCGTCGCCGGTGTTGCCGGGGGTTACCGCGGTGGCGGTGATGAGTTCGCTGTCGGGGTCGAGGGCGATGTGGCCTTTGTAGCCGTCGAAGCCGCGGTGGCTGGTCTTGTGTCCGTGCCGGGCCTGCGGGTCGACGGTGGAGATGACCCGGTCCGGGGCGACCTTCCGGGCGATGCGCAGCACCCCGTCCGGGTCGGTCTCCAGGTCCTGGCCCAGTACCGTGGCGAGCAGTCGCATCGCCTGGCCGACCGGCTCCGGCAGGCCTTTGGCGCCGTCAAGGACTGTCAGGAGTGCGTAGCCGTCGCGGGCGCGCGAGTCCACGAGGGCCTCGCGGGCGGCCTTGTCGTCCCAGTCGATGACCGGCTTGCCGGCCGTGGCGTAGTCGTCGCCGCTGGCCAACGCCGCCCGCAGCCGCCGCGCTAGGCCGGTATCGGCGGCGGTGAGCAGGCCGGCCTCGCGGGCGGCGGTCAACGCGACGTCGAAGATGCGGTCCGGGCGCTGCGAGCGGCGCAGCCGTTCGCGCATGTCGACCAGCACGGTGTGGGCGAACCCGGCCCGGGCCGGCACCGTCCCAGCCACCCACCCCGGCGGCGTAACGCCAGCGGGCGTCGAACGTGAACCGGTCCAACGCCTCCCGGGTCGGACAGCCCTTCCAGGCGTTGCAGCACCATCACCGTGGCCACCACCGCGAACAAATCGGTGAACATGCCATCCGGGAACAACAACTCCCGGTGCTCGTGCAGGAACGCGAACAGCGAGTTGCCCGGGGGGGGTCTCCAGCTGCCGTGACGCCCTACCTGACGCCATCCCAGCAAACTATCTCAAATAGATCCAAAACGACGGTCTAGGGCAGGCTCCAGCGCTGCGCGCCGGCCCGGCCGCAGGTGGTCATGCGCAGCGGTGCCCGGCCGTCCTCGTCGTCCGCCGGGCTGAGGCACAGCCCCGCCCCCGCGTTGATCAGGGTCCCCGCGGTGCCCGCGCGCCACTGCTGGGCCGGGGTGCCGTCGCAGTCGCGCAACACCGGCCGGCTCGCCCCGTCGAGGCAGCGGCCGAGGGTCTGCACGGACCCGTCCGGGCGCACGGTCCAGGTCTGGCCCACGCTCCCGTCGCAGGTCCACGCCCGCAACCGGGCGCCGTCGAGGCACAGCCCGGACGGCCTGGTGATCGTGCCGGTGCGGACCCTGTCCCCCGGCGGCGGTGACGACGACGGCACGGGCGAGGCGGTGGCCCCGGGCGGGCCGCTGCTCGGCGTGGCGGCGGCCGGCGTCTTCACCGGTCCGGCGGCCGGTGTCGCCGCCGGCTGCGCGGCCGGCGTCCCCGCCGGCTTGGCGGCCCAGGTCCCCGCCGGTTCGGCGGGCGGCTCCGAGGGCGACGGCTCGGACGCCGAGGTCGTCGCGGCCGCCGACGGGGCCGTCAGGGTGGCCGTCGCGACGCCGCCCCGGTTCGGCCCGGCGGCCTGGGCGCGCCCCGGGGCGGGCCCGTCACCCAGATCGGCGGCGCCGAGTACCAGCGCGGTGATGCCGAGCAAGGCCACCACGGTGAAGGTCACGGCGAGCCGGTGGCGGCGACCGCGCACGCGACGGGTCCGGGGGTGGCCGCCGGCGTCCGCGCCGTGATCGGCGCCCGCCGGGCGGGGATCGGCGGCCCGTCGCGCCCGCTCGTCCGGACCGGCCGGCGACGGATCGGCCCCGTCGCTGGAGGGTTCGGCCCGGTCGCTGGAGGGTTCGGCGGGCTCGCGTTCCATGAGGCGGACGAAGGGGCGGACGAGACGCGGCGGCTCGCCGTCCAGTGGGTCGATGGGGGTCACGCGCGTCACCCGCAACGCCGTGTGAGCAACATGCCGCCGACCGTAGCGATAATCGGCGGATGTTGATGCACGCCCGGAGGGTGAAATCGCGTTTCACCCTCCGGGGCCACCCTCCGAACGGATCCTCGGCGATGCCCGCGGGGCGGCGGCGGCGCGGTTGCCGCCGGAATGTTGTTAGGTTCGATGAATGACGCAGCGGTACCGCGAGCAGACGCGCTTCAGCGACCCCGGCCAGCTCGGTGAGCTCCTCGACGACCTGCCCGAGGATGTGCCGGCGCTGATGGCGGCGGTGCGTAACGTGATCGTGCACTACCGGGCGGCGGGCATCGCGTTCACCGGCTCCCGCCTGGCCGAGATCGACACGCGCTGGGTGTCGAGGATGCTGGAGCTCGACCAGGGGCGCTTCGCGGCCCCGCTGGCCCGGCCCCGGCCCGAGGCCGACCGGGTCGTCGGCTGCTGCCGCGACTTCTCGCTGCTCACCGTCGCCGCGCTGCGCCGCCGCGGGGTGCCGGCCCGCACCCGCGTGGGCTTCTCGCCGTACTTCGCCGAGGACTGGAACTACGACCACGTCGTCGCCGAGTACTGGAACGGCCGGCGCTGGGTGTTCGCCGACGCGCAGCTCGATCCCGCCGATTACCCGTTCGACACCGCCGACATACCGCAGTTCATCACCGCCGCCCAGGCGTGGACGTCGCACCGCCGCGGCCTGATCGACGCCGACCGCTACGGCGCCGACCCGGCCCTGCCGTTCCGCGGCCACCAGTTCCTGCTCGACTCGGTACTGCTGGAGGTCGCCCACCGCAACGGCGACGAGGTCCTGCTGTGGGACCAGTGGGGCGCCATCACCGACCGCACCGCCGACGGGCTGGCCGAGCTCCTGCTCGCCGCGGACGAGGGCGACGCGTCGGCCGAGCGTCTCCTGATCGAGCGCTACCGCGGCGACCCGGCGCTGCACCTCGACGGCCGCGTCCACTGCCTGTCCCCGAGCGGCTTCGACGGCTGGGTCGCCGTCTAGCGTCGCCGCGCCCGGCTCAGCCGCCGGCGGCGGCGTGCACGACGCGGCCCTTGCCACCCGTCTTCGCGGCGTACATGGCCTGGTCGGCGTCGTGCATCAGGGCGTCGATCGGGATCCTCCCGTCCCACACGCTCACGCCGATGCTCGCCTGCGGGGTGATGACGCAGCCGCGGTACGACGCCGGCTGCCGCAGGTCGCTGAGCAGGCGGTCGGCGACGACGTGGACGTCCTCGGCCCCGTCCATGCCGTCCAGCAACACCGCGAACTCGTCGCCGCCCAGGCGGGCGACCGTGTCGTCGGCGCGCACGCCGGCGAGGAGGCGCTCCGCGACGACCATGAGCAGGTGGTCGCCGGCGGCGTGGCCGTAGGCGTCGTTGACCTGCTTGAAGCCGTCGAGATCGATGAGCAGGATCGCCACCGGGGCGCCGCGGGCCGCGTTCGGGCGGGCCGCGGCGATGCGCTCGCGCAGCAGGGCGCGGTTGGCCAGGCCGGTCAGGCCGTCGTGGGAGGCGCGGTGGTGGACCTCCTCGAACGCGTTGCGCAGCACGCCGAGGGTCTCGTTGAGCGAGCGGCCCATCTGGCCCACCTCGTCGCCGCGATCGAGCTCGACGCGCCGGCTCAGGTCGCCGCGGGCCACCCGGGCCAGCACGTCGACCACCTCGCGCAGCGGGCGGGAGATGGCGCGGGCGGTGAGCACGGACAGCAGCAGCGCGGTGAGGGCTCCGGCCACGAGCAGGGCCCCCGTCAGCTGGGCGTTGCGGATGCCGTTGGCCTTGGCCCGCCGGGCGCCTTCGGCGACGGCCTCGACGAGCTGGTCGAGGAAGGCGTCGGCGCGGTCCTTCACGGCACGGGCGATCGCCTCGGAGCGCACCAGCACGATGGAGGCGGCCTTCTTCTGGTCGCCGGCATGCGCGGCGTCCAGCGCCGCCTGGCGAGCCGTGTGCCACATGCCGACGGTGGCGGCGAACGCCTTCAGGGCGGTCTGCTCGCGCTGCGGCAGGTCCATGCGGCGCAGCTCGGCGATCTCGGCGTCGATCCGGCGGTCGGACTCCTCAACGATCCCGTCGTAGCTGTCGCGATAGAACCCGGGGTCGGACAGGATGTAGGCGAGCACCGCCTCCAGCTGGCCGCCGACGGCGGAGCGCACGCCGGTCATCCTGGCCAGGGCGACGACGTGGACCCTGTACTCACGGTCCTGCTCGGCGACGAGCCGGTGCAGGTTGACCAGGCTGACGACGCCGGAGGCGATGAAGATCGCGGTCACGACGAGCGACACGCTGATGATCTTCGTGGCGATCCGCAGATCCGCCAGCCGCCGCCACACCCGTCCACACACGTGTCGAACATCGGCACGCCACGAACGGGATCAAGCGGGCCAGTCAACCTCGATGCGGTGCAGGACGGTAGCGGTGTCGGCGCCGTTGATCCAGTCGGTCATGCCGGTCCAGAAAGTGCCGGCGCCGACCGGGGCGGGCATCATGTCGGAGCCGTCGAAACGGAAGGTGACGTCCGGATCGGCGAGCATCGTCGCGACCAGCCGTTCGACGGGGTTCTTCAGCACGTTCTTGTCCAGCTCCCGGTTGGCGCTGACCACCCCGCCGGTGCGGGCGCGGTTGTCGGCGAACTCGGGGGTGGCCAGGTACGCGGCGACCGCCTGCACCTCGGGGCGGTCGGCGAACGCGGCGGCGAACACACCGGCACCGAGCACCGGGCGGCCGGCGCCGGGGTCGATCGGCGGCAGGTAGAACGCGTAGATGTCGCCGTCCTCGGCGATGGTGGCGTTCGCCGGCAACCAGTTGACGTAGAACGACGCCTGCCGGTGCATCACGCAGGTGTGCTCCAGGATCGGCAGCCCGCCTTCCTGGAACGCGGTCGTGGCGATGCTGTCCACGCCGCCGTGGCCGCCGTTGACGTATCTCGGGTTGCGCAGGATCCCGCCGACGCGGTCGAGCGCGGCGACCACGCGCGGGTCGTCGAAGGGGATCTGGTGCTGCACCCACCGGTCGTAGAGGTCGGGACCCTCGGTGCGCAGCAGCATGTCCTCGAGCCAGTCGGTGACCGGCCAGCCGGTGGCGCCGCCGGACTCGATCCCGGCGCACCACGGCTTGACGCCGGCGGCGGCGATCCGGTCGCTGAGATCGAGCATCTCCTGCCAGGTCCGCGGCACCGTGTAGCCGTGCGCGGCGAAGTACTTCGGGGAGTACCAGACGAGTGACTTGACGTTGGCGTCGATCGGCGCGCCGTAGAGCACCCCGTCCACGGTCCCGTAGCGCTTCCAGTCCGCCGAGAAGTACCGCTCGACGTTGTCCGCGGCCGCCTTGCCGGCCGGTTTCAGCCGGCCGGTGCGGACCATGTCGGCGAGCAGACCGGGCTGCGGGAAGAACGCGAGGTCGGGGGCGCGCCCGGCGGAGATCCGGGCCGGCAGCGCGGCCTCGAAGTCGGCCCTGCCCGCGTATTCGATGGCGATGCCGGTGCAGGCCTCGAACGTCTCCCACGCCTTGATCAACCTGTCGGCCTCGACGTCACGGATCGACGAGGAGATCGTGACCGTCGTGCCGCGGTGGCCCTGGGAGCCGCTGTAGGAGGCGCAGGCGGCGTCCGCGGACGGTCTTCGGGCGCCGGTGCCAGCGCAGGCGCCCAGCAGAGCCACGGTCATGGCCAGCGCGACCGTCCGCGGTACCGCTGCAAAACCCATGAAAGCAGCATAAACGCTCAAAATCGCTCGAATCGCACGTCGGAAAAAGGTGCAACCAAGACGTCCCAACGGCCGGAAAAGGTTGTCCGAGTGGGACGGAGATTTCGGCTGTTACCCGTCCATCAGCGGGTGAGATACCCGGTGAGGAACGTCACGAGCAGCCGCGCGCCCCCCGCGGCTCGCCTAGCGTCGCCGACGGCCCCCTCGGGAGCCGGAGTGGAGGAATGTCCGTTCAGCCCGGTACATCGGATCAGCGTCGGCCAACACCGCGGCGCTCCACCCGAGACACGCGAGAGAGCACCGGGCCAACCATGGAGCCGACCTGAACGCACGCCAGCCGTTGCACCGCATCGCAGCGGGCACCGCAGCCCTTGTCCTGTACACCGTCTGGCTCGGCCCCTCCGCGGCCGGGGCCGGCCCACCAGCCGCGGCACCGGCCGTGAACGCCCAAACCGGCTCGCCGTCGCCGTCGATCTTCGAGCAGGAGGCGCTGCTCACCGCCTATGAACGCGCCGACCGCGCGCATCGCGACCGCCCGACGTACGCGGCGAAGTCCCAGCGCGACGCGGCGGTCCCCCCGGCCCCGCCGGCTCCCGCCCAGCCGAGCACCGCGTCGAAGCCGCCCACTTCCAAACCGAGCTCGAGTGCAAAACCGAGCTCGAGTGTCAAACCGAGCTCGAGCAAGAGCACGAAGTCGGGATCGTCGAGCAAGCAGCCGGCCACCGTCGCCGCACCCTCCGACGCGGCGGGCACCGTGGTGAACTTCGCCCTCGCGCAGGTCGGCAAACCGTACGTGTACGCCCGGTCGGGCCCGGACTCCTACGACTGCAGCGGCCTGGTGATGGCCGCGTACGCCCGGGTCGGCATCAAGCTGCCGCATCAGAGCGAGCAGATCGCGGCCCGCGGCCGGCAGGTGCCGTCCGGGCAGTGGCTGCCCGGCGACGTCATCCACACGTCGGGGCACGTCGCCATCTACATCGGCAACGGCAAAATGGTCGAGGCGGCCAACCCGTCTGCCGGCGTGCGCGTCGCACCCGTGCGGGGCGGCACGGCGTACCGCTTCCTGTGAAGGCCGTCCCGGGTGGGCACCGCTCCGACTCGCTGCCCGCCCGGGACGATCAGCGCCGGCAAGGCCTGAGGAGGTTGAACGGCATGCGCCGGTCCGCCGCGGTTCTCGCCGCCGCGCTGGTGCTCGCGGCATGCGGCGGCGACCCGGCGCCGGTGCCCACCGCCGACAACGCGGACTGGCCGACGTACCACCGCGACAACGCGCGCACCGGCAACGGCCCCAGCGCCCCGCCCGCCACCAGGCTCGCCAAGGCGTGGGAGGCGCGGCTGGACGGCGCCGTGTACGGCCAGCCGCTCGTCATCGGCACCAGGGTGCTCGCGGCGACCGAGAACGACACCGTCTACGCCCTCGACGCGCGATCCGGCGCCGTGCTGTGGTCGGCACACGTCGGCACGCCGGTGCCCGGCTCCGCGCTGCCGTGCGGCGACATCGACCCGCTCGGCATCACCGGCACCATGGCGTACGACGCGCAGACGAAGCTGGTCTTCGCCGTCGCGGAGTCCACCGGCGGCGCGCACACCCTGGTCGGCGTCGACGTCGGCAGCGGCGAGGTCCGGCTGCGCCGCGCGGTCGAGCCGCCGCTCGGCGACCGGCTCGCGCACCAGCAGCGGGCCGCCCTCACCGTGCGGGCCGGGCGCGTCTACATCGCCTACGGCGGGCTCGCCGGGGACTGCGCGAACTACATCGGCTCCGTCGTGTCGGCGCCGACCTCCGGCGACGGCGAGCTGCAGAGCTACACCGTGCCGACGTCGCGCCAGGGCGGCATCTGGTCCCCCGCCGGCGGGGCCGTCATCGGCCAGCGGCTGTACTACGCGGTCGGCAACGGCGCGTCGACGACCACCTTCGACGGCAGCGACACGGTCATCGCGCTGGACCAATCGCTGCGCCGCACCGGCTACTTCGCCCCGGACACGTGGGCCGAGGACAACCCCGACGACCTCGACCTCGGCTCGATGACCCCGGCCCTGGTCTCCGGCCCGGGCGGCGACAAGATCTTCATCGCCGGCAAGCGCGGCGTCGGCTACGTGCTCGACCCGGCCGATCTCGGCGGCATCGGCGGCCAGCGGGCGAAGCGAGAGGTGTGCGCCGTGTTCGGCGGCGCCGCGGTCGCCGGCACCACGCTGTTCGTGCCCTGCGACGACGGGGTGCGGAAGGTGACCGTCGACACCACCTCGGGCCGGATCACCGTCGGCTGGCACGGCCCCGACGGCGCCACCGGCTCCCCGGTGCTCGCCGGCGGCTCGGTCTGGGTCGTCGACGTCGGCGCGGGCGTGCTCCACCTGCTCGACCCCGCCGACGGGCACGAGCGCGCGCGGCTGGACATCGGACGCGCCCCGCACTTCGCCTCCCCCACCGTCGCCCGCGGCTACGGCTACGTCGGCACCCTCACAGGCGTCGTCGCGGTCGAATCCTGAACCGTCCCGCACTCCCTCGAGCGGCGCGGCGCGCCCGGAATGTCCGCCCGGCCCGACGGAACCAAGCCTCCGGCCTAGCCTGGATCGGATGCGGCGAAACATGCTGATCGGTGGGCTGCTGATCGCGCTCTCGTGCGTGGCGTGCGGCTGGCTCGGTTACCTGGCCAACGTCGAGCGCCCGACCGGCGCGCCGGATGACGACGCGCTGACCGGCGGGCTGCTCGTGACGGCCTTTGTGCTTGTCGGCGCCGGCCGGGCGCACATCGGCTGGGCCTGGACCGGGCGGCGCCGGTGAGCGACCTCGACACGGACCTGCCGCTGACGGAGTTCGACCCGGACCGCGAGGCGCTCATCGCGCCCCGGCCGCCGGCCCTGCGCGAGCCGATGCCGGCGCGGGTCGTCATGTGCTTCTTCCCGGAGGTGCTCGCCGGCCTGACGGCCAGCCACGCGGCACGGCGGATCGGCGCGTTCCCGCGGGATCTTGGCGGGCACGAGATCCACCTGGTCGAGGCGGGCGGTGAACCGGTCGCCGTGTTCCATCCGGGCGTGGGAGCGCCGCTCGCGGCGCACCACCTCGAGCAGGCGATCGCCGCCGGGGGTCGAGCGTTCGTCGCGTGCGGCGGCGCAGGGGCCCTGCGGGCAGGCATGGCCCTGGGCCACGTCGTCGTGCCGGACGCGGCGGTGCGCGACGAGGGCACGTCGTACCACTACGCGCCGCCGGCCCGCGTGGTGCGCGCCGATCCGGCCACGGTGGCCGCGTGTGTGGACGTGCTGGCGGAGCGCGCGGTGCCGTACACCATCGGGATGACGTGGACGACGGACGCGCCGCTGCGGGAGACCCCGGCGCGGATCCGGGCCCGCCGGGACGAGGGCTGCATCACGGTGGAGATGGAGACCGCGGCGTTCCTCACCGTGGCCGCGTTCCGGGGCGTGCGCCTCACCCAGTATCTGTACGCCGGCGACGACGTCAGCGGCAGCACCTGGAGCCACCGGAACTGGACCTCCTCGTCCGGCGTGCGCGCCGGCCTCCTCGACCTCGCGCTGGCCGCGGTCCGCCGGCTCCCGTTGTGAGCCGCCGATGCCAGCACCGGGGACGGTGGCACGCAGTCGCAGGCCCCGGTGTCGAACCGGGCATTCCGCCCTTATGAGGGGCGGCCGAGCAGCCGACGCTCAGCCTGCGGGTAGGGTCCACAGTGGATGGCGACACGTGTTGCGAGGCCACAGCCGGACTCGAACCGGCGTCTACCGCTTTGCAGGCGGTCCCCTGACCGCTCGGGCATATGGCCATCGATCGACGGTGTTCGTGCGGGTGGAGGGATTCGAACCCCCTCAGCAAAGCAGCTGGTTTACAGCCAGCCCCGACTCTCCAGCGTCGGCGCACCCGCGTGGTGGGGGCCTATCGGCCCCTCTGTGGTGGCAGGGGCGGGATTTGAACACCGCGATCTCCGGCTTATGAGACCGGCGAGGACGACCGAGCTCCTCTACCCTGCGAGCGCGCCGCCGGGGACTCGAACCCCGAACCCGCCGACGAAGCGTCGGCTGCTCCACCAGTTGAGCTAGCGGCACTTCCGAAGCGCGGACGGGACTCGAACCCGCACATGTCCTGGGTGAAAACCAGGCGACTCTTCCATTCGTCCACCGCGCCATGTCCCGGGACGGTGCTCTACCAACTGAGCTACCGGGACGTGCTTGCCGTGCGTGCCCTCGGCGCGATTCGAACGCGCACTGTCGACGTCCTCAACGTCGTGCCTCTGCCGTTGGGCCACGAGGGCGTGGGTGTTGCGACCGAGCGGCAGCCGGGATTCGAACCCGGGGCCTTCGCCTTGGCGAGGCGACGCTCTGACCTGACTGAGCTACAACCGCGTGGGGTACCGCGCACCGCCGACCGGAATCGAACCGGCGACCTCGGCCTCGACAGGGCCTTGCTCTTCCGCTGAGCTACGACGGCAAAAGGTGCCTCCCCCCAGGGGCACCAGAGCGGTAGCGGGGACTCGAACCCCGTCACGGCCTGTTTGGAAGACAGGTGTCCTACCCGTTGGACGACTACCGCAGGCAACACGTCGCCCGTCCGGGGGTCGAACCCGGTCTCCCGGAGTGAGAATCCGGAGGTCTACCTGCCTCAACCTCACGGGCGTCGGTGGGTGCCCGCACGAGCACCCCGCGTGGACCTGAGCGGATTCGAACCGCTGACCCTCGGTCTGCCGAACCGATGCGCTACCGCTGCGCCACAAGCCCTCCGCCGCCGGCGCGGTCACGCCGGCGGTACGTCCGAGACCCCCGAGTCGAACGGGGTTTCCCGCGCTCCCAAGGCGCGTGGGTTTCCGTCTCCCCCGTCTCGGCCTGAAACGTGTGCCATCCACTGTGGACTTGTCAATTGCCGACTCCACCGGCGAAATCGCCGAGGCGTTTTTCGGGCAGCCGGTATCGCCATTTCCGCCGGCCGCAAAATGGTGTTTCAGGGAACGAAAAAGCCGCCCGGTCCCCGGTGGGGTGGGCGGCGGAGGCGTCGCTAGCGGGCCGCTAGCCGCTCCACCTACCCGAGGCGTATTCCCAGTTCAGACAGTCGAAACCGGCGATGAGGAGGGCATAGCCGCCCATGGCCCCCGCGCCGAGCGGCATCTGCCGCCGCGGTTCGAGATCGGGGTGCCGTCGCATGGTCATCTCCTTGTCGCCTCAGTGCTTCTTCTCGGTACTCTTCCCGGCGCTCTTCTCGGTGTCGATGAATAGATTACGCATTCGCCGGCGCCCGCACAACGCATTAATCGCGACTTCTTCGAAATACCCCGGCAACCGCGTGGCAGCGGGCGGTACGTTGCCCGTATGGCCGAGCTGATCGCCCCCACGTCCCGCCTGCACGCGCCCTGGCTGGCCGCCCGCGACGACTGGGGCCGCGGCGCGACCCAGCACGGCAGCGGCCTTGGCGAGGACGATGACGTCGACTCGGCCGCGGGCTTCGCCGCCTGGGTGGCGGGGCTGCACGCCCAGCGCGACGAGTCGCGGCCGCCGCCGGAGGGCCGGGTGCCCGCGACGTACTGGTGGATCGCCGAGAACGCCACGATCCTGGGCGCGATCACCCTGCGCCACCGCCTGAACCCGAAGCTCCTGGAGGCCGGCGGCCACATCGGCTACGCGGCATCCGCCCGTCGGCCCGCGGCCGCGGCCTGGCGACGTGGGCGCTGCGCGAGGTCCTGCGCGCCGCCGCGGACCTGGGCCTGGACCGGGTCATGCTGAGCTGCGACGAGCACAACCCGGCTTCGGCCCGGGTCATCGAGCGCTGCGGCGGCGCCCTGGAGGACGTCCGCGACACGTGGCTGGGCCGCAGCCGCCGCTATTGGATCGAGCTGCCCACCCGATGAGCATCGGCCGATGCTCCCGGCCTCGGCAGCGCCGCGTCCACCGATATGCGCGCGGTCTCTCGCGCTCGCCCGGCGGCATGAGCGTGCACCATCTGACATTATGGACTGCCGTTCGGGGCGGTGCTTTCGGTCGTCTTCCGGGATTGCATGCATGGGGCAGTTGGGATTGTTTTCAAGGGCGGAGTTGGCTGCCATGCGTGACCGGACCAGGTCACGTCGTTATTCTCCGGCGAAGGAGCAGTTCCGCCGGGAGCACGCACGGCATCGGGACTGGGGCCTTGCGAGACGCCACGCCGAGAAGCTCCGCCGTCTCCGCGGCGACACCCCGCCGGCGGTCAGCGACCAGCGGGACGGATCGGTGCACGGATCGGTGCAGGTGCCGATGCCGTCCTCGCCGCCTCCGCCGGTCATGCAGCCTGACCAGGCACAACGTCCCGCGAGCAGCCCCGCGGCGAGCGACTGCGATCCCGCGCCGCGCCAGGTGGGCGGCGACGGGCGGCCAGGTCCTGTCCCGAAGCGTCGTCGCGCATCCACGCCACAGCTGCGCCGGCCCGCCGGCCCGGCAACGCAGCCAATGATTGGCGGAAATAAACGGCCGCCGGCGCATCGCGGCCATCTTTCGACAATGCCGCGCACGGCAGAGCGGCATTTCCGCCGAATGCTCCGCAAGGCGGGAACAAGCAACCACTGCACTTGTGGACCGCCGAGGCCGATTCCCGAATGTCTCGACGATGGCGATGGCACACGCAACGCGCACATCGGCTAAATGCGGATGCGCTGCACTCGCGGATCGATCATCCCTTGCTGTCGGCCGATCGACCGTCTGACGGTCCCGCTGGCATTCCTTCGGCGTCACCGTGGTCAGCGGTCGGCGTCCGTCAGGGGCGATGATGTCGCAGCGGTCGTGAGCGCACTGTTATCAGGGGAGTCCACGACCGCGGGCGGCGCGTGCCTGGTGGTTCAGGATCGCCGTAACGGCGGGAGCGGGTACGGCGCTTCGATGATCAGCACGCCCGTGGGGTGACGGAGTTTTCTTGTTGTGCCCCCGGCTGGTCCCCCAGAACATGGGAAAAGGCCGTCACTAGCGGCGATACCGACATCGTGATCGTCGACGGTTGCTGGCCGCTGCCGTCACGCGAACAGTGGCAGGCGGTTCGAGGCCGTCCGCATCGAAGATGCCGAACGGGGCTCGAACCGGTGGGCCGGACGATGCAGAATGCGAACACCATCACGGTCGCAGGTTGCCCGTTATCGCCCCGTTTGGTCAGGTGACTGAGCGAGTAATGCCCGGTGCCGCTGCCCGCGATGCCCCAACCCGCCGGTGGGTGTACTTGGTGCTGCGCGACGTCCGCGTCGGGTTCTCCGCGGGTGTGGCTACGACCGGCACTCGTCGTGAGAGTCGTTGGCGTCAGTGTGTGGTGTCGGTGGCCTTGCCGGCGAGGGCGTCGGCCATCCGCCGGCGGAGCAGTTGCCGCTCGTGGCGCGTCGGCGCGAGGTCGGCGGCGTGTTCGAGCTCTTCCGCGGCCTCGGCCGCCCGACCCAGGCGGATCAGGATGTCGGC
>NZ_JBEPDB010000101.1:0-26930 GCF_040300025.1 Dactylosporangium sp. NPDC000555
ACTCGGCAGTACGCGACCGTACGCCCGGCCTGGTCGATGGCCGGTTCGAGGACCAGATACCGGCCGGTGTCGGTCTTGACAACCGGTACCGGCATCTGGCCGTTCTTCGCCCACGACCAGGCCGTCTGATAGTGCACACCGTTCCGGCGCGCCCACTCGGACAACTTCACACGCTGATAATAGCTGAGAAAAGATGAGATTCAATGATGACACACCGAGCAGTTAGCTACCCCGCTGGCACCACGCTCGCCGCGACGCACCACGCTCGCCACGCAGCGCGCTCGTCACGTATGTGTGGCCGACACGTACGCACGGTGCTGGCCGCTGCTCGGCGCCGTGATCGACGATGTGGCGGTGTCCTGAGTCGTCGCGCGGGCGGGGCGGGGGATGGTGTCGCTCGCGGTCGGAGTGATCGTTCCGCTGCTCGTGTGGCCCACACACCTGATCCGGGGGCCGCGCTGTCGCTCGGCGTGGCCTGGTCCGCTCGAGCTCTGGAGTGGGTGGTCGTGCTGGCCATGCTCACCGGTGCCGTCCTGGGCGACCTGTCCTGCGGCGCACCCGCGCGGCCGCCGGCTGGGGAAGCCGGACCGCGTGGACGCCGCGGTCGTCGTGGTGCAGAGACCCGAGCGAGACGCCCGCTGCGGGGAGGCACGAGCCAACGCACCGAGCGCGTTGGGAAAAGTGTGCGCGGTGGAAGAGGTCGTTGGCGGCGGTTACAGTCGCGTGCGTGAATGACCTGTTGCCGGAGTGGGTGGCGGTCGAGGTTGCCGCAGAGCACGACTACTCCGCGGAGTTGTTGCCCGCCGAGGCCGCCGGGCTGAGTGCGCGGGCCGTCGAGAAGCGGCGGCGGGAGTTCGCCGCGGGGCGGTCCTGCGCGCGACGGGCACTCGGGCGGCTCGGGGTGCATGGGCGGGCCGTACCGACCAGCGGGAACCGGGCGCCGGTCTGGCCCGATGGGACCACGGGCAGCATCACGCACACCGGCGGCTACTGCGCGGCGGCCGTGGGCCTCCGGTCCGATGTGCGGGCCGTGGGGATCGACGCGGAGTGCCGCACGATCCTGCCGGACAACGTACTCGGCTCGATCTGCCTGCCCGAGGAGCTCGCCTGGTGCGCGGAGCGCGCCGACGAGCAGTGGTGGCCCGCGGTGCACTTCTCCGCCAAGGAGGTCGTCTTCAAGCTCTGGTCGCCCATCGTCGGCACGTGGCTCGGCTTTCTCGACGCGCGGCTGACGATCGACGCGGCTGCCGGGGAGTTCGAGGCGCGGATCGGTGCGGAACGGCTCGCGAAGACGCCCGAAGCGCCGGCCGTGTTCCGCGGGCGGTTTCACGTCGCCCCGGGGTTGATCCGCAGCGCCGGCGTCGTGACGGCGAAGGAAGCCGGCGCCTAGCGAGCGCACCCGAACACACCAAGCCGACGCAAGAAAACAGAGGCCGCGCCGGAAACACGAAAGCAGCCGGAAGGGAACGGGCATGGGGAAGCGCTGGAACGGGCGCTCGCCGAGCCGGTCGGGTTGCGGCCGTTACCGAGCTCAGCGGTCGAGCTGTTGCGCGCCGTTGGGGCGCCGCCGCGGCTCGGCGCCCATCTGCGGGCCGTGCACGACGTCGCCGTAGAGATCCTCGACCGGCTCGGGGACGATGTGGGCGTCGACCGGGAGGCGGTGCTGTTCGGGGCGGCCACGCACGACATCGGCAAGGCCCGCTTCCCCGAGGAGCTGCCCGGGGCCGGCACAGAGCACGAGACGGCCGGTGAGGCCCTCCTGCGCTCCCTCGGCGTCGAGGACCGGCTCGCCCGCTTCGCCGCCGTGCACGGGCGGTGGGACCGCGCCGACGCGACCGTCGAGGAGCTGCTCGTCACGCTCGCCGACAAGGTCTGGAAGGGGCGCGGCGAGGCCGGCCTCGAGCAGAAGGTCGCGGAGGTCGTCGCGGCCGCCACCGGGGAGCCGGTCTGGGCTGCCTTCATGCGCCTCGACGACGAGCTGACCCGCATCGCCGACTGCGCCGACGATCGGCTCGCCTTCCAGGCCCGCTTCTCGCTCTAATCCGACAAAACCGAAATGTCCGATAAGACCGACACGGGCGCCGGAGTCGGCAGAACCACAGAGGCCGACTGAGCCGCCCTCACGGTCGAGACGAACCGAGTCAAGACGAACCGAGTCGAGACGAACCGAACCGGAGTGAACCGGACGGGCCGGACCGATCGAGACCGACCCAACGGCGACCGGACCGACAGAAGCGGAACCCACGGGGACCGAACCAACCGGGACCGAACCGACAGAGACCGGCCCAGCAGAGACCGGCCCAACAGAAGCAAGACCATTAGGGACCGGACCAACAGCCGGACCAACAAAGACCGGGTCGACAGAGACCGGACCAACAGGGACCGGATCAACGCAGAGCGGATCAACTCGGACCGAGTCGAGGCCGAGGAAATCATCATCCCCGCCGGGATCGAACAATCCATGATCTAGAACATCCGTTCTAACCATGAGGTCACGGTACCCCACCGGTACGGCAAAACGCCGCTAGGCGCGCGCGGGTCGTAGCACACGATCGGCTGACTCTCCCGCGGCGGGCGCCGTGCCGCTATCCTCCGTACGTCAACCTCGAGAACAGCTCGGCCGCCCCGCGGCCAGCGGGCCGCCGGCCGGAAAGGGCGGTGAGCGATGCGCGTCGCACTGTTCGTCACGTGCCTCGCCGACGCGATGTTCCCGCAGGTCGGCAAGGCCACCGTGGCGCTGCTGGAGCGGCTGGGGCACGAGGTGGTGTTCCCGGAGGCACAGACGTGCTGCGGGCAGATGCACATCAACACGGGGTACCAGAAACAGGCCCTGAAACTCGTCGAGCACCACATGCGCACGTTCGAGCCCTACGACGCCATCGTCGCGCCGTCCGGCTCGTGTGTCGGCTCGGTGCGCCACCAGCACGCGGCCGTCGCCGAGCGGGCCGGCCGGCGGCAGCTCGCGGCGCGCGCCGGTGAGGTCGCCGCGCGCACCTACGAGCTGTCGGAGTTCCTGGTCGACGTCCTCGGCGTGACCGACGTGGGCGCGCACTACCCGCACCGGGTCACCTACCACCCGACCTGCCACTCGCTGCGCATGCTGCGCGTCGGCGACCGGCCGCTGCGGCTGCTGCGCGCGGTACGCGGCATCGACCTGGTCGAACTGCCCGACGCGGAGCAGTGCTGCGGTTTCGGCGGCACGTTCGCGCTGAAGAACGCCGACACCTCGGCGGCGATGCTCGCCGACAAGCTGCGCAACGTGCTGTCCACCTCACCCGACGTGGTGTCGGCCGGCGACTCGTCCTGCCTGATGCAGATCGGCGGCGGACTGTCGCGGCTGTCGGTAGAGACGCGTCCGGTACACCTGGCGGAAATCCTGGCGGCGACATGAGCACCTTTCTGGGCATGCCGGTGGTGGCCCCGCGCGGGGTCGGGCAGCTGCGCGGCGACGAGCCGTTCCCGGCGGCGGCGCGCACGGCGCTGGCCAACGAGCAGCTGCGGCGCAACCTCGGCCACGCCACCCGGACCATCCGGGCCAAGCGGGCCGCGGTCGTCGGCGAGGTGCCGGACTGGGAGCAGCTGCGGCTGGCCGGCGAGGCGCTGAAGGCCGCGACCATGGCCCGCCTCGACACGCTGCTCGTCCAGCTGGAGGAGCAGGTCACGGCGCGCGGCGGCACCGTGCACTGGGCCCGCGACGCCAACGAGGCCAACCGGATCGTCGCGGACCTGGTCCGCCGGACCGGCGCCGACGAGGTCGTCAAGATCAAGTCGATGGCGACCCAGGAGATCGGGCTCAACGAGGCCCTCGAGGCCGAGGGCATCGCGGCCTGGGAGACCGACCTCGCCGAGCTCATCGTCCAGCTCGGCCACGACCGGCCGTCGCACATCCTCGTGCCGGCGATCCACCGCAACCGCACCGAGATCCGCGACATCTTCCTGCGCGAGATGCCCTCGGTGCCGGCCGACCTGACCGACGAGCCGCGGCAGCTGGCCATGGCCGCCCGCGAGCACCTGCGCCGCAAGTTCCTGTCCGCGCGGGTCGCCGTCTCCGGCGCCAACTTCGCCGTCGCCGAGACCGGCACCCTCGCGGTGGTCGAGTCGGAGGGCAACGGCCGGATGTGCCTGACCCTGCCGCAGACCTTGATCACCGTGATGGGGATCGAGAAGGTCGTGCCCACGTGGACCGACCTGGAGGTGTTCCTGCAGCTGCTGCCGCGCTCCTCCACCGGCGAGCGGATGAACCCGTACACATCGCTGTGGACCGGTGTCACGCCGGGCGACGGCCCGCAGGAGTTCCACCTGGTCCTGCTCGACAACGGCCGCACCGCGGTCCTCGCCGACGAGGTCGGCCGCTCCGCGCTGCACTGCATCCGGTGCAGCGCCTGCCTCAACGTGTGCCCCGTCTACGAGCGCACCGGCGGGCACGCCTACGGCTCGGTCTACCCGGGCCCGATCGGCGCCGTGCTCAGCCCGCAGCTGACCGGGGTCGAGGAGAACGCCTCGCTGCCGTACGCGTCCAGCCTCTGCGGCGCCTGCTTCGACGCCTGCCCGGTGCGCATCGACATCCCGTCGCTGCTGGTCCACCTGCGCGCCCGGCACGTCGAGGAGCACGGCCCCTCGGCCGAGGCGATCTCGATGGCCGCCGTCTCCTGGGTGATGGCCCGCCCGAGCCGGTTCCGCGGCGGCGAGCGGCTCATGCGGCTCGGCCGGCTGCTGGGCCGCCGCCGCGACCGGATCGCCGCCCTGCCGCCGCCGCTGTCGGCCTGGACGGCCAGCCGCGACCTGCCCCGGCCCCCGGCCCAGACCTTCCGCGAATGGTGGCGGTCCCGCAATGGCTGACCTTTCCGGAACTGCGGATGCCCGCTCGGTGGTCCTGGCCCGCATCCGCGCGGCGCTGGGATCCAACGCCTCCGCCCCCGACGTACCCCGCGACTACCGCCGGGCCGATGCCTCGGCGCCCGGCGACCTCGAGCTGCTCGCCGACCGCCTGCTCGACTACAAGGCGACCGTGGTGCACACGACCGCCGACGGGCTCGCGGCCGACCTTGCCAGGGCCGTCGACGGCATCTCTCCGCTCATCGTGCCGTCCGGGCTGCCGTTCGCGGTGCCCGGCGCGACCGTGGACGACGGCACCCTGGACGCCGCCGCCCTCGACGGCTTCGCCGGCGTCGTCACCGGCTGCGCCGCGGCGGTTGCCGAGACCGGCACGATCGCCCTTGACGGCTCCCCGGACCAGGGCCGCCGCGCCATCACGCTAGTGCCGGACCGGCACTACTGCGTGGTACGCGCCGACCAGGTCGTGCAGAACGTCCCCGACCTCCTCGCCCGGCTCACCCCGACCCGGCCGCTGACCCTGATCAGCGGCCCGTCGGCGACCAGCGACATCGAGCTGAACCGGGTCGAGGGCGTCCACGGGCCACGCACGCTGGTGGTCTTTCTGGTCCGCTAGCCGGCCGATCGGCCGGCCCAGGTCGTGCAGCAGCGCGTCCAGCGTCTCGTCGTCGGCCCAGCCGTTCACCGACAGCACGCCGTCGGCCGCCACCGTGACCTCCAGGCGGTCCGGGGTCGAGGCGGCCGCGGCCGGCAGGCCCGGGAAGCGGTCGCCGCGAAGGACGAACTCCTGGTTCGTCGAGCCGGCCCAGGGGCGGTCCCGGTCGACGAGCCCGGCGACGTACGGCCCGGCGATGAGCAGGTCCGTCGCGTCCAGCAGCGCGGCGACGTCGTCCCGCCCGCCGTGGACGGCCCGGTTCAGCTGACCCGTGGTGTACCCGGAGAACGTCATCACCGACATGCCGGCCGCGCGGGCGGCCTCGGCCACCACGGCCAGGGGCGCGGCGTGGTCGAATGGCTCGCCGCCGAGCAGGGTCAGGCCCTCGGTACCGGCGGCCAGCACGCGCGCGACGACCTCGGCGGCCGGCACCTGCGAGCCGCCGCGGAACGCCCACAGGTGCGGGTTGAAGCAGCCCGTACACCGGATCGTGCAGCCCTGCACCCACAGCGCGGTCCGCTCCCCCGGGCCCTCGGCCACCGTGCGCTCGACGAACCGGCCCAGGCTCAGCGTGCCGGGATCGGCCGGCGGGCGCGGCAGGCGCCCAGAAGCCAGCTCGGAAGCCGGCTCAGAAGTCGAGGACACGACCGCCGCCCGGCTGGGGCGCCCGCGGGCGCGGCAGGCAGGTCAGCAACGCGCGCATCCGGGCGAACTCGTGCGGCGCGAGCCCGGCCGCCGCGGCGAACTCCTCCACGGTCTGGAACCCGCCGCGCGCCTCCCGGTCCGCGACCACCCGCTCGGCCCGCGCCAGGTCGAACCGCCCCGCCTCGGCCAGCTGCGCCGCGGTCGCGGAGTTCACCTCGACCACGGCGACCGGCGGGGCGAGGACGGGCGGCGCGGCGGGGACCGGCGGCGGGGCCAGGACCGGCGGTGGGGCGAGGGGGGTCGATGGCGCGGCGGCCGGTCGCTGCTCGAACCACGGGCGGTTCGCGGCGCGCCAGCGCAGCCAGGAGCCGTTGAGGATCAGCGCGTGGACGATGCTCGCGAACCACAGCAGGAAGTACCCGACGGCGATCGCCGAGCTCACCTCCGACTCCCGCGGCAGCCGGTTGATGGCGACGAGGCCCGACCAGGCCAGGACGAAGTAGGCCACGCCGGTGATCCACCACGCGGGGCGGCGAGCGGTGATGCCGACGTAGAGGAAGCCGCTTCCGCTCAGGCAGCCCAGCCCGAGGATCGAGAGCAGGACCCACCAGCTGTTGCGCAGCCGCCAGCCGAAGCTCGTCGGGTTACTCGCCGGGTTGAAGGCCATCGTGCTGCTCCTGCCTGACGGAGACGGTGTTCGTGGCGGCGGTGTAGTCGGAGGTGTACTCGCTGTTGACGGTCTGCGCCTCGAGCAGGTCCTCGAGCACCGCGATGTAGTCGAGGCACTTCGAGCCCTTGACGCCGAGGGTCTCGGCAGACACGGTACCGTCGGCGGCCACGGTGACGACGATCCGCCGCATCAGGCCCGTTCCACCGCGAAGACGAGCCGCACCGCGGCCGGGGTGACCGAGCGCGACTCCAGCCGCAGGCCCGCGGCCGGGGCCCGCTCGGTCAGCCGGGCGAGCACCGCCCGCTGCACCTGCCGTCCGTAGGCGGCGTCGACGGCGCGCACGATCTCCACCGCCCGCGGCTCGTCGACGTCGCCGGTGAAGTGCGCGGACCAGATGTGCCGCTCGTCGCGGCCGAAGCGGGCCCGCACGCCCGCCCAGTCCGCGACGAGGTCCGCGCCGTCGGGCGTGACGGCCGCCCTGGTGTCGCGCAGGGCGGCCGCGAGCAGCTCGGCGTCGCGCATCCGGGTCTCGACGGTGCACACGCTCGTATCGGCGCCCTTGGTCAGGCCCGCGCGGGCCGCGGCGGCGGCGATCGCCAGCGGTATCAGCAACAGCGAGACGCTCATCGTCAGACCTCGATCGTCCGGCCGGGCCCGCCGAACGCCGGCATCGGCGCGGTGGGCGGCTCCTCGCCGGCGTCCCAGTCCTCGGCGGCGGTCGCGGCGACCGCGCGGGTCTTGGCCCAGAGCCGGATCGCGTCGAGCTTCTCGGCCTGCGTCACGCTGAGCGGCACCATCGCGGCGACGGCTCGCAGCAGGTCCTCGCGGCGCAGCGGGCGGCGCTCGGAGAACGCGTCGAACAGCGCGGCGACGACGGCCTGCTCGATCTCGGCGCCGGAATACCCCGCCGACAGGGTGCACACCTCGCGCAGCAGCGGCTCGTCGAGGTGCAGGTGGCCCTGTACCGCCGGCCGCGCCAGTCGCCGCCGCAGGTGCACCTCCCAGATGGAGGCTCGCTCCGCGCGGCTGGGCAGGTCGACGAAGAAGATCTCGTCGAAGCGGCCCTTGCGCAGCAGCTCGGGCGGCAGCCGCTCGATGTCGTTGGCGGTGGCGATGACGAACACCGACCCGGTCTTCTCCTGCATCCAGGTCAGGAACGTGCCGAAGACCCGGCTCGTGGTACCGCCGTCGTTGCCCGCGCTGGTGGCGAAGCCCTTCTCGATCTCGTCCACCCACAGCACGCACGGCGCGCTCGCCTCGGCGGTGCGCAGCGCGACGCGCATGTTCTGCTCGCTGGAGCCGATCAGCCCGGAGAAGACGCGCCCGATGTCCAGCCGTAGCAGCGGCAGCGCCCACGCGGCGGCGACGGCCTTGGCGGTCAGCGACTTGCCGCAGCCCGGCACGCCCGTGATGAGCACGCCCTTCGGCGCGGGCAGCCCGTACTCCGCGGCCGCGGCCAGCCACGAGTTGTCCCGCTTGGCAAGCCAGCGCTTGAGGTTCTCCAGGCCGCCGACCTGCTCCAGCCGCACGTTCGCGTCGACGTACTCGAGCACGCCGGCCTTGCGTACCGCCTGCCGCTTCTCCTCGTGCACCACGTCCAGGTCCTGCAGGTTGAGCACGCCGTCGTTGACCATCGCCCGGGCGAACGCGTTCTCCGCCTCACTCAGGGTGAGCCCGGCCGCGGCCTTGGCGAACTTCTCGCGGCCGATCATGTCGAGGTCGATGCGGATCCGCCCGCCGGCGGCGTTGCTCGCGATCATCCCCTCCAGCACCCCGCGGATCTCCGCCTCGCTGGGCAGCGGGAAGTCGACGATCGTGACATCCTTCTCCAGGTCGGTCGGGATCCGCAGGATCGGCGCGACGATGACGAGCGTGCGCGGTGCGGCGCCTGCCTTGAACGCCGCGGCGATGTCGCGCAGCCGGCGCACCACGGCCGGCAGCACCGGCACGTCCCCGCCGAGGGAGTTGTGCAGGTCGCGGAAGACGAACAGGCCCGGCTGCTGGATGCGCAACACGGCCTCGAGAGCGTTGTCGGGCTCGGTGGTGTACTGCTGGGCCACCCCGTCGGGCTGCAGCAGCCCGCTCGTCGCCGACCAGGTCCAGACCGGCCGCGGGGTGCGCACCAGCGCCGCGTCGGCGGCGACGGCGGCGAGCTCCGAGAGCACCCGGTGCTCCTCGTACGACTCGACGTACAGGACCGGGAACCTGGCCTTCAACAGCTGCGCCAGGTCGTGGCGGAAACCGGTCACTGCACTGTCCTCTCCTTACCGGCGGCGGGCCCTGCGCAGACCCTACGGTGTCACCCGGCTCGGATGAGTCCGCTGGTTGCCGCCAAGCCTGTCGGAAACACGCCACCGGCCGCGGTCACGGTCTCATTGCCCGCGGTACGCCCAGTGCCACGGCTCCCGCGGCGTGGTCTCGGCGAACCCGAAGCGCCCCGCGTTGGCGCGCATCCAGGCCTGTGCCTTCGCGTCGAGGTCGAGGTCGACGGCCAGCCCCCAGCCGTGGTCGCTGGTCCCGGGCCGCGCCGCCAACCCGCCCTGCGAGTACAACCCCTTGCGCTTGACGAGGTCGACCTGCTCGGCGTACGGCCGGTACGAGTCGGTGATGCCGATGGTCACGCCGTCCTGGCGCGCGGCCCGCATCAGCGCCTCGAGCGCCGTGGCCACGGGCGCCCACAGCCGGTGCCCGGTGCCCCCGACCGGGTGCAGTGCCGTCTCGGGGATGCGCCCGTTGCCGTACCGGGCGAGCTCGACCGGCACCCCTTCCGCCGTGCGCGCGGTGCGCATCGTCCCGTCGAGCGCCTGCTGGAACGCGACCCCGGACTCCGCGCTCCCCGTCGGGCCGCTCCCCGTCGGGCCGCTCGTCGCCAGCGGCCGAAAGGCCGCGATCTGGGTGCGGATCTCCGCCATGCGGGTCGCGATCGCGCCGATGCCTGTGGCCTCCACGCCGCAACCATCGGCAAACCGTTTCGCAACCTTACGACTTCGCCTAAGCGAGGCGGGCGGAGCCCAGCAGGTTGCCGTCGTAGTCGGAGACCGTGACCGAGTCGACGTTGGCGAGCTGGATCGAGCTCGCCCCGGTGATCCGGGCCTGAGCGGTCTTCGTGCGGCCCCAGCACGCCGCCTGTTCGGCCTGGCCGGCGCGGCCCAGGACGCGCAGCACGAAGGGGCCCTCGCCCGGCAGGCCGGCCAGTTCGAGCGACACCGACACGCCCCACTGGCGCGGGACCAGGGTCGCCCGGCCCGACAGGCCGCTGCCCTGCGCGGCCACGATCTGGACCACCGTGCCCTCCGGGGCGCTCGCCGACGGCTGGGCCTGCGGCTGCGCCGGGCGGACGGGGCGCACCGCCAGGACGACCGCGACCAGGGCCAGCACGGCGCAGGCGGTGGCCAGCGCGACGACCGGCAGGCGGCGGGGACGGGCCCGGCGCCGCAACGCGTCCAGACCGGCGCGCGACGGGGGCTCGAGCGGCGCGGCCGGGCCTGGCGGCAGGCGTTGCAGCAGCTCCGGTACTGCCGCCAGCCGCCCCACCTCGGCCCGGCACTCGCCGCACGTGGACAGGTGCGCGTCGACCGTGGCCTCCTCGGTGCCGTCGAGGCCGCCGAGGACGTACGCCCCGAGCAGCCGGCGAACCGCTTCGTGCCCGGCGCTCACCGCAGAACTCCCATCTCCTCGAACACGGCACGCAGCGCGCGGACCGCGTAGTACGCGCGCGACTTGACGGTGCCCTCCGGTATCGCCAGCCGTTTGGCGGTGTCGGCGACGGTACGGCCGTCGTAGTAGACCGACCTGATCACCTCGCGGTGCTCGGCGGAGAGGCGGTCGAGCGCGGCGCGGATGAGCCAGCCCTCGACCAGCTCGTCGACGTTGCCGGGGTCGGCGGCGGCGGCGACCGCGACGGGGTCGCTGACGAGCCTCGGACGACGCTGCTCGGCCCGCCACGCGTTGCTGACCACGTTGCGGGCGATGGTGAGCAGGTACGCCCGGGTCGTGTCCCGCGTGACGTCGATGCGCTCGATGTGCCGCCACGCGCGCAGGAGCGTGTCCTGCACGAGGTCCTCGGCGCGGTGGCGGTCCCGTTCGTAGCGCGAGACGAAGGCGAGCAACACACCGTAATGCTCGGTGTACAGCGCGGTCATGAGCTCCTCGTCCCGCGTCACCCGCAGCCCCTCTCGACGGCCTCCAACACGGGTCTACACCACGAGACGGTTCAGGGTTCAACCAAACCCCGGCGGATAGGCTGCAGCCGTGAACCCGTACTTCGTCTGGGAGGACCACGAGGCCGGGGCCGGCTGGCGGCCGTTCGCCGAGCTGCTCGAGCCCGCCGTGCTGGCGGAGCGGGTGGCGGTGTCGCGGCAGGGGCTGGTGGCGATGTTCGGGCTCGCCGAGGACGCCGTGCCGGAGCGCGTGGTCGCGTCCGTGCTGTTCCTCGGGTACGCGTCGCGGCTCGTTTCGCCGCTGCTGGCGGAGTCGCTGCGGGGGACGATCCGCGGGGTGACGCCGGCCGACCTGTGGTGGCGGCCGGTGCCCGGCGGGCCGCTGCCGGTCGCCGCGCGCGCGGTCGAGGCGCGGCCGGCCGCGGACCTGTTCGACGTGGCGGTGCTCGGCCTGGTGGCCCCGCTGCTGGAGGTGTTCCAGGCGCGGTTCCGGCTCTCGCCGCGGGTGCTGTGGGGCAACGTCGCCTCCGCGCTCGGCGGGGCGGCCGGGCAGCTGCCGGAGGGCGCGTGGCCGGCCGTGGCGGACCTGCTGGGCAGGCCGCCACTGGCCGGCATGGCGATCGTCGGGCAGAGGTCACTACGCCGTCGCAACTGCTGCCTGTACTACCGCATCCCCGGCGGGGGCACGTGCGGCGACTGCGTGCTCAGGCCCGCGTGACCGCCACCGGGCGCTCCGCGACCCGCGGCCGCTCCAGCAGGCGCTCGGCGAACGCGCCGAAGACGAGGCCGATCGCGGCCCACATCAGCAGCTGCGCGCCGGCCGCGTACAGGCGGAACTGGTAGAGCAGGTCGGCCGGGAAGCCCGGGAAGATGATCTTCCCGTCGCCGTCGAGCAGCGGCGGGGGCGTCTCGGTCGACTGGCGCAGCTCCTTGTTGGCGTCCAGGTCGCCCAGGTCCGGCAGCAGCGCGAACAGGATGCCGATCGCCACCACGTAGGCACCGACGGCCAGCAGGGCCGCGTTCCACGTGCCGAAACGCGGCTGCAGCCGGCGGCCGAGCCAGGTCGCCAGGATCATGATCACCACGGAGGCGCCGGTCAGCACGAGGTACAGCGAGCTGCGCAGCCCGATCGTGGCGTCGTTGCCGACGGCCGGCGGATTCGTGGGGTACTTCAGGAACGGCACCAGGAAGACCCCGGTGAACGCCGCCGCGGCCACGAGCAGGGCGAGCGGTCGGGCCCGGACGCGCCCGACCCGGCCGAGGCAGATCGCATACGCGACGGCGAACAGGGCGCCCATCGCGACGCCGAAGAGGATCAGTGCCGCGCCGATGCCGACGTTCTCCTGGATGGTGCGGCTGAAGACCTCGTGCTCGTGGCCCTCGCCCAGGGCGTGCGAGCGGCCGTCCTCGTAATCGATGGCCTGCTGGATCAGGGGCTCGGCGAGGATGCGGGCGAAGACGAACGCGAGCACGCCGCCGACTGCGCCGGCCAGCAGGCCGCGCAGGATGAGTCGCTTTTCCATTGTGGGCGGGAGCCTGCTCAGTGGCAGGGGAAGCCGAGGAAGTGGCGGCCGTCGTGCACGAACTCGTGCACGTGGGTGTCGCTGCCGAAGATCGACACGGCGCCCTGGTCGATGCCCACGAAGTAGTAGACCAGCAGGGCGAGCAGCGCGGTGCCGCCGAGCCAGAACAGCGAGCGGGAGATCGGCAGGACCAGCGGGGTCGTGGTCGCCTGGGGCGCCTCGGCGCCGGAGATGGAGCTCATCGGTGGCCTCCTTCAGGGATCGAGCGTCCCTCGTGTGGATGAAGTGTCGTGGCGGCGGAGTATCCTGACTCACCGCCGGTAAGCGGCTCACAGTGGCGCGACCGTGCTGGACTTTCACCAGCTTCCCTCACACCGTCACACGTCAGACACTAGGAGCCGGGCGCTCCTTACGTCAATCGGGCCGGCACCCGTAGGTACCGGCCCGTGGTCATTCACACACGGATCACACACGCACGCCCGGCGGGATCACACCGAAGATGAGGGCCGTGGAGCCCGACCCCTTGTGGTTGATGAACCCGCCGCAGAGCACCGACCCGCCCGTGGCCGGGAAGCGCGCGAGCCCGGCGAGGATCTCCAGGCTGACCCTGTGCCGCCGGTACACCAGCAACGAGGCGCGGTAGTCCGGGTCGGTGCCCAGGTCGGGCCCGAACGTGTCGATCCCGGTGCCGCCGTTGTAGCCGATCCGGCCGGTGTCGATGAACCACTGCACGGTCTCCGGCGCGAAGCCGGGCTGGTGCAGCTCGCCGTTGGCGTCGAGGTTGGGGAAGGCCGGGGTGCCCCACTTGTACTCCCAGCCGGTCCACATGATGATCATGGACTCGTCGGGGATGCGGCCGTGGCGGCGCTCCCACTGCTTCACGTCGTCGACGGTCAGCGCGTAGTCGGCGTTGCGCGCGCACTTGTCCCGCACGTCGATCTTCACCGCCGGCAGGAACAGGTCGTTGGGGTCGAGCTCGTCGGCGAGCGGCTCGCCGGCGTTGAAGTGGCCGGGCGCGCCCCAGTGCGTGCCGGTCGCCTCACCCTCCCGGACGTACTGCAGGTAATATCCGTCGTTCTCGATCGTGGCGATGGTCTCCAGCGTGAACTCGGGGTCGCCGGGGTAGATGTTCGTCTTCGCCGGGTCGTTGACGTGCGACAGGCTGATCAGGCGGGTCTTGCCGGGTCGCAGCGCGGCGCCGCCGCCGGGGTTCGCCGCGGCGGACCCGGCGAGCCCGGCGGCGCCCGCGACGGCTCCCCCGGCCGCCGCGAGCAGGTGTCTTCTCTGCATGGTTCTCGAATCGTCCCTTCGCATCCGTGCACGACGATGTCACTGCCGACTGTAGGGCCTTCGGCGCCTCGCGTCCGGGACCTTCGGCCCGGCCCGGCGCGCGCCGGCTCGCCTCGGCTCGCCCCCGGCGGGTGATATTTCGCGAAATCTGGGAACCTTCGCCGTGCCGCGTGCGACTAAGGGAAGTGTCCAAACGACAACGCGACTCGCGTGAATACGCGCGCCGAATGCGAATGATCCAGGAGCGGGCGACCGCCCGGCGCGGCCGGATGCGGGTGGCGTACTCCGCCATCGGCGTGGTGCTGCTGATCTTCGCCGTGATGATCGTGGTCAAGCTCGGCAGCGCGGGCGGCGGGCAGGAGGCGCCGAGCGCGCTGCCCACCGGCGCCGCGGCCGCCGAGATCGTCCAGGGGGTGACGACGGTGCCGGCCGCGACGCTGGACTCCGTCGGCAAGGGCTCCGCACAGGTGCTGCCCTCGGTGATCACCGGCCAGCCCCCGCTCACCGACGGCGGCAAGCCGCTCATCCTGTACGTCGGTGCCGAGTACTGCCCGTTCTGCGCCGCGCAGCGCTGGCCGGTGGTCGTCGCGCTGTCGCGGTTCGGCACGTTCAGCAACCTCGGGCTGAGCACTTCGGCGGCCGACGACGTGTTTCCGAACACGCCGACCCTGTCGTTCCACGGCGCCACGTACACCAGCCAGTACATCGCCTTCCAGGGCGTGGAGACGGCCACGAACGTGCGCAAGAACGGCCAGTACGAACCGCTGGACAAGCTCACCGACGCGCAGGTGCAGGTCTTGCAGAAATACAACGCGCCACCGTTCGTACCGAAGGACTCCGCCGGCACGATCCCGTTCATGGACTTCGGCAACAAGGCGTTGCTGGGCGGCGCCACGTTCAGCCCCCAGCTGCTACAGGGGCAAACGCACGAACAGGTGGTGAGCGCGATCCGGGACCCGAACAGCCAGCTCGGCCAGGCCGTCAACGGCAACGCCAACGCCCTGACCGCCCTGATCTGCCGGATGACGGGCGACCAGCCCGCCGACGTGTGTTCCAGCGCTGCCGTGAAGGCCTTCCAGGGGGAGTTCACCAATGTCGGCAAGTGAAGTCGCGGTCGACCGGCGGCTCGTGCAGTCCTGGGTGCCGATCGCGTCGCTGGTGCTCGCCGTGGCCGGCCTGGGCGTCTCGGTGTACCTGACGATCGAGCACTTCACCTCGTCGACCACCCTGGCCTGCCCGGAGACCGGCGCGCTGAACTGCCTGAAGGTCACCACGTCGGAGCAGTCGGCGGTGTTCGGCATCCCGGTGGCGGTGCTCGGCCTGGTGTACTTCGTGGCGATGCTGGTCCTCTCGCTGCCGGCCCTGTGGCGCTCCACCCGCCCCGCGATCCGCTACGGCCGGCTGGCCTTCGCCTCGATCGGCGTCCTCTTCGTCTTCTACCTGGTCTTCGCCGAGCTGTTCACGCTGAACGCGATCTGCCTGTGGTGCACCGCGGTGCACGTGCTGGCGGTCGGGCTGTTCGCGGTGACCGCGGTGGGCACGGCGTACGCCGATCCATCGGACCTGTAGCTCCGATCGGGAACTCCACGGGGGTGTGTCGCGACTATCCGCGCGACACATCCCCGATATCCCGAGAGGAACACCCGCCATGCGCCTGACCCACGTGGTCCGCGCCGGTGTCGCCGCCGCTGCGGCCGTCGCCGCGGCTTTGGCCTTCCCGGCCTCGGCCTCCGCACACGTCACCGTCAACCCGAACACGGCCGTCCAGGGCGGATACGCGAAGGTGACGTTCCGCGTGCCGAACGAGCGCAACGACGCCGGCACCACGAAATTGGAGATCGCGATCCCGACCGACAAGCCGATCGTGTCGGTGTCGCTCAAGCCGGTGCAGGGCTGGACCGCGACGACCGAGACCACGAAGCTCGCCACCCCGGTCAAGACCAGGGACGGCGACGAGCTCACCGAGGCCGTCTCGAAGATCACCTGGACCGCCGACGCCAACTCGGCGATCAAGCCGCACCAGTTCCAGGAGTTCGACGTCTCGCTCGGCCCGCTGCCGCAGACGGACCAGATCGTGTTCAAGGCCCTCCAGACGTACTCCAGCGGCGAGGTCATCCGCTGGATCGACGAGCCCTCGGCCACCGGCGAGGCCGAGCACCCGGCCCCGGTCCTGAAGCTGACCAAGAAGGCCGACTCGACGACGGCGTCGACCAGCACGCCGGCCACCCCCGCGGCCGGCGGCGGCTCGTCGGACTCCGGCGGCAACGGCACCGCGATCGGCCTCGGCATCGCCGGCCTGGTCCTCGGCCTGGCGGGCCTGGTGATCGGCGTCCTGGCCTACCGCCGCGCCTCGGCCCCCACCGCCTGACGGGGACAGGCACGGGACGGGCTCGGACACGCCGTGTCCGAGCCCGTCTCCGCTGGCGGCATTATGGCCACTTGGCTACATTGACGAGATGGCCCGCTACCACGAGCTCGCCGACGCGCTGCGCGAGCAAATCGCGTCCGGCGCGCGGTCGCCCGGCAAGCCCGTGCCCAGCGCCGACCAGCTGGCCCACGAGCACGGCACCGGCCGCGACACCGCCCTCAAGGCGCTGCGGCTGCTGCGCCGCGAGGGCCTGCTCGTGCTCGGCCGGGACAACGTGGTGCGGGTCGGCCCGGCGCAGCTACGCCCCACACGCGGGGCGCCTGGACGGCCGCCGACGATCGTCGACGTGCCGCCGGAGGGCGTGGTGCGGGCCCGGATGCCGACGCCGAAGGAGCGCGACGAGCTCGGCCTGCCCGACGGCGTCCCCGTCCTGGTGGTGCGGCTCGGCGAGGACGAGGAGGTCCACCCGGCGACCGGCACCGGGATGCGCTGGCCGACCGGCTGAAGGCGCCCGGCCTCGGGTCAGGCAGGATCCGGCAGGTGGTCGACCACGACGACCGTCACGTTGTCGCGGCCGCCGGCCAGCACGGCCCGGCGCACGAGCTCCTCCGCGACCTGCGTGGGATCTGCGGAGGCGGCCAGGACGGTGGCGATCTCCTCGTCGGCGACCTCCAGGGGCAGCCCGTCGGAGCAGACGAGATACCGCTCCCCCGGCACCGCGGTGCACACCCAC
Source organism: Dactylosporangium sp. NPDC000555 (assembly GCF_040300025.1). Lineage (NCBI taxonomy): Bacteria > Bacillati > Actinomycetota > Actinomycetes > Micromonosporales > Micromonosporaceae > Dactylosporangium > Dactylosporangium sp. NPDC000555. The sequence goes on from NZ_JBEPDB010000101.1 coordinate 16,878, forward strand.
AGGTCCGGCCGGGGGGCGGGGTCGGTGCCGAGCGCGCGGGTGATCACGCCCCGGCGCATGGTGATCGACTCGGGGGCGACGTGGTCGACGGTGATCTGGCTCAGCTCGCCGCCGGCGAAGCGGTACACCCTGGAGTCCCCGACGTTGAACACGATCCAGCACTCGTCGCCGTCGACGATGCCCAGGCAGAGGCCGGCGGCCGTGGTGCCCATGCCGCCCTGGGCCGGGTCGGCGGCGGCCGCGGCGAGGATGTCGGCGTTGGCCCGCACGATCTCGTCGCGCACGTCGAGCGGGCCGGCACCGCCCCGGACGGCGACGTCGTCGAGGCGCTGCAGCGCGGCCACCGCGAGCCGGCTGGCCACGTCGCCGGCCGCGTGCCCGCCCATGCCGTCGGCGACGGCGAAGATGCCGATGCCGACGAGGGCGCTGTCCTCGTTGCGGCGCCGGACCTTGCCGACGTCGGTCGCCGCGCCGGCACGGATGTTCGCCATCAGACCTCCACCGCCATCAGACATCCCACCGACCGCACGAGACCGCCGCGGCACACCCGCGAGCGGCCGAACCCCGCCATCAGACACCCACCGGCTGCGCGAGCAGGTCCAGCAGCCGGGCCACGACCGCCTCGCGGCCGATCGGGCGGCCCGGGTCCGGACGTTCCAACGAGTCGGACATGAACCAGGCACCGGCCGCGCTGCGGGCCACGGCCACGCCCGTCTCCTCCGCGTCGCCGGCCTGCGTGCGGACCAGCACCGTCGTCGCGCCGCCTCCGGGCGCGCCACTGCCCGGCGAGCCCGGGTCCGACGTGCACAGGTCCAGGAAGCGCAGGACCGGGGCGGCCAGCGGCTCGGCCGCGTCGATCAGCTCGACGGCGAACAGCCCGTACGACCCCGGGTAGACCGCGAGCCGGCCGGTGACGCCGCTGAACAGGTGCACGACCACGGGGCGCCCGCCCATCCAGCCGGCCACCTCGGTGCTGGTGTGCCGGGTCGCCAGCGCCGCGATCGCGCACTGGACGAACTCGCCCGGCACGACCCGGCTGCCCTCGAGCCGGCACAGGTCGCGGGCGACGAGCGAGGCGACCCCGGAGGCCACCACGATGCCGGTGGAGACGCCCGGCTGGAAGTTGAGGCGCCGGCGCACACCGTCGACGTCGACCTCGCGCTCGCCCGCGGAGCGCAGCACGAACTCCAGCTCCGCGAACGTCAGCGTCACCGGGCCTCCGGTCGCGTCGCCAGTCAAGTGGTCCGCTCGATGGTCGGCCATGGCCGCTGCATGCTCCCTCAAACCGCTGAGATTACCGGTGACCGCAAGCCCTGCGCGACCCGGCCACACCCTTCTCCTCGGCCCCTGCGGCATCGCCCCGCCGGTCGCACGTCTCTCGCATCGGGCACATCGACCGATCGGCGGTGAATCTGACCAAAACGCCCAGCAGTACCGTATCCAGGCCCGTCCGGGCGCTCAAGCTCGCGCTCGTCGCGGGTTCGCCCGCCAGCCGGGGCACGCGGACACCGTGCGCCTCGCCGGGACGCGACCTCAGCCGGGTCGCCGCTCTGCCGGGACCGTCGCTCGGGTCCGCGGCGAGCTCCCCCACGCCACCGACCGGGGACACGGCGGCCGACACGACCCAGGCGAGCGCACGCCGAAGACCATGCCGAGCTCCCCCACGCCACCGACCAGAACTCAGCGGTCGGCGCGATCCGGGCAAGCGCGTGCCGGATCGCCTTGCCCGGCGCGGGTTCGGCCGGTCCGCGACCGGTTCGCGACATTTCCGCCGGATGCCGGACACGCCTGCGCCAGCGGTGCGCGGCCGGTACGCTGCGACGGTGGAGATCCCGGACGTGGTCCTGCGGCCGGTCAGGGCCGAGGACCTGTGGCTGCTCGAACGGCAGGCCGACGAACCGGACGCCGGCGGCGTGTTCAACTGGTCCGGCTTCCGCGACATCGCCGGCACCCGCCGCCGCTTCGAGGACAACCGGCTCATCGGCCCGGACGCCGGCTGCCTGATCGTGCAGGTGGCGGACGCGGTCGCCGGCACCGTCGTGTGGAGCCGGCTCACCTACGGCATGCCGGCCTGGAGCTGCTGGAACATCGGCATCTCGCTGCTCGGCGAGTTCCGCGGCCGGGGCTTCGGCACCGCGGCGCAGCAGCGCCTCACCGCCTACCTGTTCGACACGACGCCGGTGGAGCGCGTCGAGGCGTACACCGACGTGGAGAACGTGGCCGAGCAGCGCGCCCTGGAGAAGGCCGGCTTCACCCGGGAGGGGACGATCCGCTCGGCCCAGTTCCGCGAGGGCCGGTGGCGCAGCCTGCAGCTCTACTCGGTGCTCCGCGACGAGTTCAAGGCGATCCCGGACACCTCGGCCCCGCGCACGTAGACCGCGCGGACGCGGCGGCACGCCCCGGGAGCGCCGCCGCCCGCCCACCGTTACGCCACGCTCGGCGAGGCCCTCAGTGCAGCCGTTGCCGCAGCGCGACAGCCAGCGCGTCCCGCTCGGCCTCGGGCACGCGGTCGGCCTCGGGCACGCCGAGCAGCTCGAAGATCCGCGGGCCGCGGCGCTGCGCCGGCAGGCCCGGCATGCGCGGGATGAGATGGAAGTGCACGTGCGCGAAGCCTTCCTTCTCGGCGAACTGCACCACGTACGTCTTCTCGCAGCCGGTCACGTCGCGCAGCGCCCGCGACAGGCGCGCCTGCCACGCCCCCAGCCCGCCGGCCTCGGCGTCGGTCAGGTCCGCGACCGCCGTGACGTGCCGCAGCGGCAGGAGGATCAGCCAGCCCGGCAGCGCGGTGTCGAACGCGTGCGCGACCCGCCAGTGCTCGTCCAGGCCGATCCGCTCCCGAGGCGGCAGCTCGCCGGCCCGCTCGTTACGGTCGCAACTGAAGCAGCTCACGTGAGATCCCAGCGCTCGAGGTCGCGCAGCCAGGCGTTGGCGTTGCCGTCGGACGGGGCCCGCCAGTCGCCGCGCGGGGAGAGGGAGCCGCCGGCCGAGACCTTCGGGCTGTTCGGCAGCGCCGAGCGCTTGAACTGCGCGAAGCCGAAGAACCGCCGGCAGAAGACCTCCAGCCAGTGGCGGATCTGCGGCAGGTCGTACGCGACCCGCTTGGCATCCGGGAAGTTGGCCGGCCACGCGCCCGCGTCCGCGTCGTGCCACGCGTGCCAGGCCAGGAACGCGATCTTCGAGGGGCGCATACCGTACCGCAACACATGGAACAGCGTGAAGTCCTGCAACGCATAGGGGCCGATCTTCGACTCCGACGACTGCAGCGCCTCGCCCGGCACCAGCTCCGGGCTGATCTCCTGGTCGAGGATCGCGTAGAGGATCTTGCCGACCTCCTCGTCGAACTGGCCGGTGCCGGCGACCCAGCGGATCAGGTGCTGGATCAGCGTCTTCGGCACGCCGCCATTGACGTTGTAATGGCTCATGTGGTCGCCGACGCCGTACGTCGACCAGCCCAGCGCCAGCTCCGACAGGTCGCCGGTGCCCAGCACGATGCCGCCGCGGTGGTTGGCGATCCGGAACAGGTAGTCGTAGCGCAGCCCGGCCTGCACGTTCTCGAACGTCACGTCGTAGACCGGCTCGCCGGCCGCGAACGGGTGGCCCAGCTCGGCGAGCATCAGCCGCGCGGTCGGGGTGATGTCCAGCTCGTGCACGCTGACGCCGAGGGCGCGCATCAGGGCGTGGGCATTCTCCCTGGTACCGCTGGACGTGGCGAACCCCGGCATGGTGTAGGCCAGGATGTCGGTGCGCGGCCGCCCGGCCCGGTCCATCGCGCGCGCGGCGACGATGAGCGCCTGCGTGGAGTCGAGCCCGCCGGAGACGCCGATGACCACCTTCGGCTCGCCGATCGCCGCGAGCCGCTGCCGCAGGCCGGCGACCTGGATGTTGTACGCCTCGTAGCAGTCCAGCGCGAGCCGCTCCACGTCGGAGGGCACGAACGGGAAGCGCTCGATCTTGCGCCGCAGCCCGAGGTCGCCGTCGGGCGGGTCGAGCGTGAACGGCACGCGCCGAAAGTCGCGCACCCGCCCGGCGCGGTTGCGGCGGTTGTCGTCGAACGTGCCCATCCGCTGCCGCTCCTGCCGCAGCAGGTCCAGGTCGATGTCGGCCACCGACCGCCGGTCGCCGTCGGGGAAGCGCTCGGTCTCGGCGAGCAGCGAGCCGTTCTCGTAGATCATCGTCTGCCCGTCCCACGACAGGTCGGTCGTGGACTCGCCCTGGCCCGCGGCCGAGTACAGGTACGCGGCCAGGCAGCGCGACGACGCCGACCGGACCAGCAGCCGGCGGTCCTCCGCCCGGCCCACCGTGATCGGGCTGCCGGACAGGTTGGCCAGCACCGTCGCCCCGGCGAGCGCGGCCTCGGCGCTCGGCGGGACGGGCACCCACATGTCCTCGCAGATCTCGACGTGCAGTACGAAACCTGGAAGGTCCTCGGCCGCGAAGAGCAGGTCGACCCCGAACGGCACGTCGGCACCCCCGACCCGGATCGTCCCGCCGCGCTCGGCGTCACCGGCGGTGAGCTGCCGGGCCTCGTAGAACTCGCGGTAGTTGGGCAGATACGACTTGGGGACCACGCCGAGGATCCGCCCGCGGTGCACCACGACGGCACAGTTGTACACGCGGTCCCGGTGCCGCAGCGGCGCCCCGACCACGATCACGGGCAGCAGGTCGGCCGACCCGGCCACGACGGTGCCGACCGCGTCCTCGACGCCGTCGAGCACCGCGTCCTGCAGGAGAAGATCCTCGATGCTGTACCCGCACAGGCCCAGCTCCGGGAATATCGCCAGGGCCACGCCCTCCTCCGAGCACGCGCGTGCCTGCCGTAGCAGTGCCTCGGCGTTGGCGGGCGGGTCGGCGATGGCGGTGTGCCCGGTGCAGGCGGCCACCCGGGCGAAGCCGTGAGCGTAGATCGACCGGAAGTTCACACCTTAATCATGTCGAACCCGCCGCCGGAGCACGCTGAGACAGCCGTCACGGCCCGCCTCACCCACGAGCACGGCGACCGGCGCGACGTTCAGGCGCCCCCGGCGACCCGGGCGAGCTGGGCGGCGGCGGCGCGGACGACGTCCGGGTCGGACCGGCGGCCGCCGCAGGACGTCCGCAGCACCCGCCAGCACGACACACCAGGGCGGAAAGACGGCACGCCGGCGCACGTCGCGGTCCGGGTCGTCCGCGAGGCCACTCACGACCGCCGCGCTGTCGGCGGCCGGTGCCACGACGTGCGACGCTACGCACGGTTCGTTCGCCGCCACCGACGGCAACGTTTTGGCGGCCAGCTCGCGCTCCGCCGGATCGCCGGAAGCGGCAAGGACGGCGGGATCACCCAGCCAGCCATTCGTCTGGGAAATAGCCGTTCTCGATGATCACGTTGTGTCAACAATATCGATAGAATCCCGCCGGGTCCGTCCGGTGACGGCCGCGATCCAAACACCCTTTTGTCCGCTTCCGGGGTTCGCGCCCAATACGGCCGCAACAACCGATCATGGCACGCCGTCCCGCCGCGATGATATGGTGACCGCTTGCCAACGGTCGGACACTTTTTTGTCATGCGAAAGACGCGAGCCGATAGGTAATCAGATGCGTTTGCGCGCAACGAAGATCGGTACACCGCAGAACGACGACCACGCCCACATCGGGACGATGATTCGGTCGTCACACCGACGGCGCCGGGGGCGAAAACTGGGAGTTGTCGCCCTCGCGGCCGCCGCCGTACTGATCGTCGCCGCCGGCGCGGGTGCGGTCAGCCTGATGGCCCATGACAAGCCGAGCGCGAACAGTGACGGCGTGAGCGGATTGGGTCCACGGTCCGACGGTGAATCCGGCTCTTCAAGCCCGGCGGCGTCCGCATCGGCCTCGGGCAGCGCATCCGCGTCCGCCTCGGCGTCGGCTCGTCCGGCCGCAGGCCCCAGTTCGACCGCCGGCGCCGGTTCCACCGGAGGCGCCGGATCGACCGGAGGGGTGGGCGCCCCGCCGATCGCGGCGGCGGCCGGCAAGCAATGGAAGGTCAGTTTCAGCGAGGAGTTCAATGGCACGAGCCTGGACCGCTCCAAGCTGAGCCCGTGTTTCGACTGGAACTACGGCGACTGCACGTCGACCTTCAACAACGGGCGCGAGCACTACCAGCCGAGCCAGGTCGTCGTCTCCAACGGCACGGCCAAGCTCATCGCCGCCCCGCTGAACCCTCCTTTCTCCAACAGTGCCTGCCAGAACGGCTCCTGCACCTACAAGGCGGGCCTGCTCTCGACCGCGCGGCCGACGGCCTCCGATGGCGCAAAGTACCTCTACTCGTTCACCTACGGCTACGTGGAATCGCGATTCAAGTTCCCCGCGACCCGCGGATTCTTCACCGCGTTCTGGATGCTGCCGACGGACCCGACGTACAAGTATCGGACCGAGATCGACATTCTGGAACAACTCGGCAGCGACCCGACCACGATGTTCATGACGTACAACTACAACAATCGGGAAGAGTCTTTCTCCGGCAACAAAGGCCAATACAACAACGGCCGCTGCGCGGTGAAGGATTACTCGAAGGACTTCGTCCGGATGGGCCTGGACTGGCAGCCCGACCACATCGCCTGGTACATCAACGGCGTCGAGTGTGCCCGCTTCACCGACGCGAGCGTCATCGAGAAGGGCCCGATGCAGCTCATCCTGCACATGATGGTGGACAACGACTGGCAACGCCGCTGGAACGTGGGCCTGACCGACCCGACCCTGGTCCGCCAGTTGGAGGTCGACTACATCCGCGTCTACCAACAGACCCCCGCGTAGATCCCGCCGCAACGACTCGCCGCCGCGCTTCGCCGAGTTTTACATCATTGGTACGGTGTCGCGGTGACCGACCATCAGGATCCGAGCGGGATCATTGACCGTGTAAAGAAGTTCGGCTGGTCGGTCCAGGGAGTCGCCGATTACGACGAAGACGAGCCGGACTGGGCATACACAATCGGCCTCTGGCACTCTTTTGAAACTCCGGACCTGTGTATGTTCGGCCTCGACGTGGAGGACATGGTCGAATGGCTCAACGATGTGGCCGAGCTCGTCGAGCGCGGTCTTCGGCCGCAGGTTGACGACGTAGTTCCCGGTGTGCTCGAGGGCTTTCCGCTACACGTACGCCCGGTTGACGAGTCGTGGTACGAGGGGCTCTTTGGGCAGTCGCTCGCCTTCTACGGCCGGCCGGTTCCGATGCTCGAGCTGATCTGGCCGGACAAGAACGGCAAGCTGCCGTGGGAGGAGGGCGCCCGTGCCCGGTGCCGCGAATGGCAGCCGCGGCTTTGGACGCCCGTCTCACAACACACCGTAGGCCCCTGGCAGGAAATCGCAACGGTCGATGACGAATAGCCGGCTTCGATGCCCTTCAGGCCCGACGGGACCGGACAGAACATCTAGGACGCGGCGGTGTCGCGCTTCTGCCATGGCCATCGCCCGCTGATCTCGACCTCGAGCGAGAAGCTCAGGAAGGTCCGGATGAGGACGATCGACGCCAGTATCGCCACGCCGGTCAGAGTGGGCGAGACGGCGACGGTACGGATGATGTCGCCGGCCACGAGCAGTTCCAGGCCGAGCAGGATGGTCTGGCCAAGCTGCTGGCGGAGACGTCGGTAGACATCACCCTCGTGCCGGGCGAGCCGGACGACGCAGCCCACGAAAGCGAGCACCGCGCCGACCAGGATGACCACGACCCCCGCGGCATCGATGGTCATCCCCATCTTCTCGATCACTTCGTTGTAAGCCATCTCTCGCTTTCCTTTGACCGAGAACGTTGCCCGGGCCGCGCCCAGCGCAGGACGTCAGAATCCGCAGATCGCACTGGGCCGCCTCGGCGTCTCAGCACCGACGGCCGCCACCGGCCCGACGGACAGGTCCATACCCGGAATGCCAAGATCATTCCATCCGCCCGGTGTTCTGGTCGGTCGTTCCTCATCGACGGCAGCGGCAACACGATCGACTCGGTGACCTGGGCGCTCGATGGGGCCAAGCCGTCGAACGAGCGGTGCGCCAACGGCACTGGTTGGTTCCAGACGGCCGCCACCGCGACACTCGGTGGCGCGAACTCCTGCTCGGGCGGCTCGCCGACCCCGACGCAGCCGCCGACTGGCCAGTTGCTGGGCGGCGGCGGAGCGCTGAAGAGCGGCTGCACCCCGGAGGCGCCGACGGGTACGGGTTCGACCCCGGCCGGCACCCTGCCGTGGCCCGGTGGGCTGGATGTCACCATCGCCGACAACGCCTGCGCTTTCACCACCTCTACGGGGCCCGAAGGTCGTGACGTGAGTGGCCTGGCGTTCGACCCGTCGAACCCGTCGACGCTGTGGGCGGTGAAGAACAAGAGCTGGTTGTTCAAGTTGGTCAAGAACGGTAGTAAGTGGATCCCGGACGCGTCCTGGAGCGCGGCGGGCAAGCAGATCCGCTTCGCCGGCGGCTCCGGTGAGCCGGACTCGGAGGGGCTGACGGTCGGCGGCAACGGCCACATCTACATCAGTTCCGAGCGCGACAACAACCGCAACACGGTCCCCAAGGACACGATCATGGAGTTCGACCCGGCCGCGCCCGGTTCGACGCTCACCCCGCTGCGCCAGTGGGACATGACCTCACAGTTCCCGCAGCTCAACACCGGCAACAAGGACGACGCCAATCTCGGCTTCGAGGGCGTGGGCTACGTTCCGGACAGCTGGCTGACCGCCAATGGCTGGATCGACCCGCTGACCGGGGCGGCGTACAACCCGGCGAACTACCCGCTGCACGGGTCGGGTCTGTTCTTCGCCGGCCTTGAGTGGGACGGCACGCTGCGCGTCTATGGCCTCAACTCGGACGGCACGTTCACGACCTTCGGCACCATCTCCACCGGCAAGGCCTCGGTCATGGATGTCATGTTCGACGCCGGTACGCAGCGCATCGTCGCGACGTGCGACAACACCTGCGGCGTGACGCACACCTTCATGAAGGTGAACGCCAGCGGCGCGATCGTTGTGGACGTGACCAACACGAAGCCGGCCGTGATGCCGGTCGGCAATCTCGAGGGTTTCGCGATCGCCCCGACCTCGACGTGCGTCAACGGCTCGCGCGAGGCGGTGTGGTCCGACGATGGCATCTGGGGCTTCGGCTCCGGCCGCTCCTCGTACGGCCACGCCCTCTACAGCGGCACGTTCCCCTGCTGATGCGAAGCAACGGCCGGTTGTGCTGGAAGTGGTTCGCCACTCCCAGCACAACCGGCCGTACCAGATACGCCGCGAACGGACGGCAGTGGTGCTCATATCGGCTGGTGGCTGCGCCGTATGATCCCGGTCGTGACCGCCACGACGACGGCATTCCCCGAACAGATGGCCCGGCGACTCGCCGGTCGAGTTCAGGGGCTGCTGTGAATCCCGACCTCGCCGGCTTGCGCAAGGGCGACCTCGACACCCGGGAGGAGCACCTCTACCGGCTGCTCGACCGAGCCTGCGACCACGGCGATCCGTCGGCGATCGAGGCGCTTCGGGCGATGGTTCGTGACTACCCCGACTACCATCGGTCGCTCTACACCCGGGCCATGAACCAGGCGGCCGTGTTCGCGGACCCCGGCCTGCGCGAGCCGCTGCTCGAGGCGCTGGCCGACACGCGGTACAACTGCCAGGCCTGGGCGGCGATGGGCTGTGCCGCGATGGGCGTCCGCGAGGCCGTGCCGCAGCTGATCGAACTCCTGGACCATGCGCAATGGATCGCCGTGGACGAGGCGATCAAGGCGCTCGGCGTGCTCGGCGACGTGTCCGTCGTCCCGGCGCTGCGCCCGCTGCTCGGCGACAGCGCCGAGTGGGTACGCCAGCGTACCGCCGACGCGCTCGCGAAGATCGGCGGCGCCGAGGCCCTGGAGGCGCTGTGGGACGAGTTCGAGCATCGTCGTTTCCCGCGGATCGGCTACATCGCCAGCGGCCTGGCCCTCTTCACGCCGGACGTCATCCCGCGGCTGGTCGAGGCGGCCGCGGACCGGGATCCGAACCGTCGCTACTGGGCCGCGGTCGCCCTCGGCTCGACCGGCGACGAGCGGGTCGTGCCGACCCTGGAGCGTCTGCAGGCCGAGGA
>NZ_JBEPDB010000102.1:0-25695 GCF_040300025.1 Dactylosporangium sp. NPDC000555
GGCCGCCTCGCCGCCGAGGGCGGCCGCGGCCCGCAACATCGGCTGGCGGGCCGCACGGCACGACTGGGTCGCGTTCCTCGACGACGACGTGCTGCCCTCCCCCACCTGGTACCGCGACCTGCTCGGCGATCTCGACACCGATCCTGGCGTGGGCGGGGTCCAGGGCCGCATCGTCGTGCCCCTCCCAGTCCGTCGGCCGGCCGGGCGCCGGCCGACGGACTGGGAGCGCACCACCGCGGCACTGGCCGGCGGGGCGTGGCTCACGGCCGACATGGCCTACCGCCGCGCCGCGCTGGAGGCCGTCGGCGGCTTCGACGAGCGGTTCTCGCGCGCGTTTCGCGAGGACGCCGACCTGGCCTTCCGAGTCCGGCAGGCCGGTTGGCGGCTGCAGCGGGGGGACCGGGCCGTCACCCACCCGGTCCGGCCGGAGAGCCGATGGGTGAGCGTACGCGCGCAGCGGGGCAACGCCGACGACGCACTGCTGCGCCGGTTGCACGGTCCCGACTGGCGCGCCCGGCTGGAGATCCCGCCGGGACGCCGGAGCCGGCACGCCGCGGTGGCCGCCGCCGCCGGAGGCGCACTCGGCGCGGCGGCGCTGCCGGGCCGGTGGCGCTGGCTGGCGGCGGGGCTGGGCGCCGCCTGGGCGGCCGGGACCGCCGAGTTCGCGCTGGCGCGCATCGCGCCCGGTCCCCGGACCCCGGGCGAGGTCGCCACGATGGCCATCACCAGCCTCGCGATCCCGCCGCTGGCCGTCGGGCATTGGCTCGCCGGGCGATGGCGCTGGCGGGCGGCTCGGTCATGGCCGACGCCCCTGGGGGCGGCCGAGGCATGACGATGTTCGATGCGGTGCTGTTCGACCGGGACGGCACGCTGATCCAGGACGTGCCCTACAACGGCGAACCTGATCTGGTCCGGTCGATGCCAGGGGCCCGCACAGCGCTGGACCGACTACGCGCCGCAGGACTGCGCACCGGCGTGGTGACCAACCAGTCCGGCCTGGCCAGGGGCCGGTTCGACGCTGAGGACCTGCGCCGCGTCAACCAGCGCGTGGACGAACTGCTCGGTCCGTTCGACACGTGGCAGGTCTGCCCGCACGGGGAGGTGGACGGGTGCGCCTGCCGCAAGCCCCGGCCCGGGCTCATCCACGCCGCTGCGGCGGCCATGGGCACCACCCCGCGGCGGTGCGTCGTCGTCGGCGACATCGGCCGGGACATGACCGCCGCCATGGCCGCCGGCGCGACCGGCGTGCTGGTGCCCACCGGCGTGACGCTGCCCGGGGAGGTCGCCGCGGCACCCGCGGTGGCGGCGAGCCTCGGCGCCGCCGCGGAGCTGATCCTGCGCCGCCACGAACTGCACCTGCCGGCGCCGCCGGTGCCGCGCCGGGCACGCACGGTGCTGGCGGTGCGGCCTGACTCGGCCGGCGACGTGCTCGTCACCGGGCCGGCGATCCGGGCGATGGCGGCCGGCGCGCAGCGGCTGGTGCTGCTGTGCGGGCCGCGCGGCCGGGCCGCCGCCGAGCTGCTGCCCGGCGTCGACGAACTGATCGAGTGGCGACTGCCGTGGATCGACCCCGAGCCCGATCCGGTCGAACCAACCGACCTGGCGGCCCTGACCGCCCGGCTCGCCACCGCCGGCGCCGACGAGGCGGTCGTGTTCACGTCGTTCCACCAGTCGCCGCTGCCGACGGCGCTGCTGCTGCGCGCGGCGGGCGTGCGGCGGGTCAGCGCGATCAGCGACGACTACCCCGGCTCCCTGCTGGACGTGCGGCACCGGCTGCCGGCCGGGGTGCCCGAGCCGGAGCGGGCCCTGTCGCTGGCCGCGGCGGCCGGTTTCCCGCCTCCGGCGGGCGACGACCCACGGCTGCTGATCCGTGCCCGGCGGCCGGCCAAGCACGGCGATGCGTACGTGCTCGTCCATCCGGGAGCGTCGGTCGCCGCCCGGGCCTGCCCGCCGGCGGTGTGCCGGGCCATCGTCGCCGCGCTCGCCGCGGCCGGCCACCGGGTGCTGGTCACCGGTTCGGTGGCGGACAAGGCACTCACCGCCGAGGTCGCCGCCGACTCGGGTGAGGACCTCGGTGGTGCCACCGGGATGGCCGAACTGGCCGCGCTGATCGCAGGCGCGGACTGCGTCGTCGTGGGCAACACCGGCCCGGCGCACCTCGCGGCGGCGGTCGGCACGCCGGTGGTGAGCCTGTTCGCGCCGACCGTCCCCTTCGGACAGTGGGCGCCCTACCGGGTGCCGCTCGTGCGGCTCGGCGACGCCGCGGCCGTGTGCCGCGACAGCCGGGCGGCCCACTGCCCCACGCCGGGGCACCCGTGCCTGTCGGGCGTCGACCCCGCAGACGTCGTGGCCGCCGTCGAGCTGCTGAGCACCGGGAGGGCCGGGTGAACATCCTGCTGTGGCACGTGCACGGCTCCTGGACGACCGCGTTCGTCCAGGGCAAGCACCGCTATCTGGTCCCGGTCACCGCCGAGCGCGGACCGTGGGGCCGCGGCCGGGCCCGCACCTACCCCTGGCCGGACAGTGTCGAGGAGGTGCCCTACGAGCGGCTGTCCACATCGGACATCGACCTGGTGCTCCTGCAGCGGCCGGAGGAGCTGACCCTGCTGGCGGCGTGGGCTCCGGCGGTACACCTGCCGAAGGTGTATGTGGAGCACAACACGCCGAAGGGTGACGTGCCCGGCACACGGCACCCGATGGCCGACCGCGACGACCTGACCGTGGTCCACGTGACCCACTTCAACGAGCTGTTCTGGGACTGCGGGGGCACCCGCACTGCGGTCATCGAGCACGGGATCGTCGAGCCCGCGGTGCGCTACAGCGGTGAGCTCGACCGGCTCGCGGTGGTGACGAACGAGCCGGTGCGCCGCGGCCGGGTCACCGGGACCGACCTGATACCACGCTTCGCCGCCGCGGTGCCGCTGGACGTGTTCGGCATGGGCGTGGCGGCGCTGGCCGCCGAGCGTGTCGCGGTGTTCGACGACCCGCCGCAAGCGGCGATGCACGCCGAGCTGGCCCGGCGCCGCGCCTACCTGCACCTGTGCCGCTGGACGTCGCTGGGGCTGAGCCTCATCGAGGCGATGACGATCGGGCTGCCGGTCGTCGCGCTGGCCACGACCGAGGCGGTCGAGGCCGTCCCGCGCGCCGCCGGCGTGCTCTCCACGCGCGTCGACACCCTGGTCGACGCCGCGCTCTGGCTCCTGGAATCACCAGAGGAGGCGCGCCGGCTGGGTGCCGCCGGGCGCTCGGCGGCGGTGCGCCGCTACGGACTGGACCGCTTCCTTGCCGACTGGGACAGCCTGCTGGAGGACGTGCTATGCGCATCGCGATGATCTCCGAACACGCCAGCCCGCTCGCCGCGCCCGGTGGCGAGGACGCCGGTGGGCAGAACACGCACGTCGCCGAGCTCTCCGCCGCCCTCGCCGCGCTCGGTCACGACGTGCGCGTGTACACCCGGCGCGACACCGCGGCGCACCCCCGCACGGTGACGATGCGCGACGGCGTGGACGTGGTCCACGTGCCCGCCGGGCCGGCCCGGGCGCTGCCCAAGGACGCGCTGCTGCCGTACATGCCCGACTTCGGCCGCTGGCTGGGCGCGCAGTGGGCCGCCGACCCGTGGACGCCCGACGTCGTGCACGCCCATTTCTGGATGAGCGGCCTGGCCGCGCTCACCGCCGCCGGCCCCCGCGGCATCCCGGTCGTGCAGACCTACCACGCGCTGGGCACGGTCAAGCGCCGCCACCAGGGCGTGGCGGACACCAGCCCGCCGCGGCGCATCGCGCTGGAGCCGCGCATCGGCCGCACCGCCGACCGGGTGGTGGCGCAGTGCGCCGACGAGGTCGGCGAGCTGATCCGCCTGGACGTGCCCCGCGCGCGGATCGCGCTGGTCCCGTCCGGCGTCGACGTCGCCCGCTTCACTCCCAAGGGACCGATCGCGCTCCGGCCCACGGCGCGGCGGCGCATCCTGTCGGTGGGCCGGCTGGTGGAGCGCAAGGGCTTCGACGACCTGATCCGAGCGCTACCGCTGGTGCCCGGCGCCGAGTGTGTGATCGCCGGCGGGCCGCCGGGCGACGCACTGTCCACCGATGCGGAGGCGGCCCGCCTGCTCGACGTCGCCGCATCCTGCGGAGTCGCCGACCGGGTGACGCTCGCGGGGCAGGTCGCGGCCGCGGACATGCCGGCCTGGTACCGCTCGGCGGACGTGGTCGCGGCCGTGCCCTGGTACGAGCCGTTCGGGCTGACCCCACTGGAGGCGATGGCCTGCGGCCGGCCGGTGGTGGCCGCGGCCGTCGGCGGCCTCATGGACACCGTCGTGGACGGCGTGACCGGAGACCTGGTGCCGCCACGCGACCCGCGGTCGCTGGGCGCCGCGCTGCGCCGGCTGCTCGGCGACGACCTGCGGCGGCTCACCTACGGCGCGGCGGGGCACGAACGCGCACGGCAACGGTACTCGTGGCTGCGCACCGCCGAACAGCTGGAGACCGTCTACGCCGCCGCGACCGCCGCCATCACGCCCGAGGCGGTGGCCGGATGAACCCTCTCGACACGCACCTGAGCGCGCTCGCCGCCGCGATCGGCCCGTTCCGCCAGGCCGCCGGCGCACTGGAGCAGTGGGGCACCCGCCTGGCGTACATCCTGGGCCGCGGCGGGCGGCTGCTGGTCTGCGGCAACGGTGGCAGCGCCGCGGAGGCCCAGCACCTGGCCGCCGAACTGGTCGGCCGGCTGCGCGCCGACCGCGCGCCACTGTCGGCGATCGCGCTGTGCGCCGACAGCGCGGCGGTCACCGCGATCAGCAACGACTACGGATACGACGAGGTCTACGCCCGGCAGGTTCGCGGCCACGGCCGCCCGGGCGACGTACTCATCGCCCTGTCGACGAGCGGGCGCAGCCCGAACGTGCTGGCGGCCGTCGCCGCCGCGCGGGAGTCCGGGCTGCACACCTGGGCACTCACCGGCCCCGGCCCCAACCCGCTCGCTTTGGCCTGCGATGAGGCGGTCTGCTGCCCCGGCGCCGATCACCAGGTCGTCCAGGAGCTGCATCTCGTCGCCGTACACGTCATGTGCGAACACGTCGACCGGGCGCTGCCGGACGTGAGCCGCCGCCCTTTCGCCCGGCCTTTCGCCCGGCTGAAGCTGGTGGCGTCATGACCAAGCGCATCGTGATCGCCGGCGACACCCTGCTGGACCGCGACATCGACGGCAGCGTGCACCGGGTCAGCCCGGACGCGCCCGCACTCGTGCTCGACGAGGAGTCGGCGACCGACCGGCCCGGCGGCGCCGGGCTGGCCGCGCTGCTGGCCGCCGGCGACGGGCACGACGTGGCACTGGTGACCGCGCTGGCCGACGACGCGGGCGGAGCCCGCCTGGCCGAACTGCTCACGGCGGCCGGGGTTGAACTCCACCCGGTGCCGCTGGCGGGCCCGACACCGGAGAAGATCCGCCTCCGCGCCCGGGGCCAGGTGCTGTTGCGCCTGGACCGCGGCAGCGCCGACCCGGCGGCGACCGGCGACTTGCCGGAGCACGTCCGCGAGCTGTTCGCCACCGCCGACGCCATCCTGGTCAGCGACTACGGCCGGGGTCTTACCGCTCGCCCGGATCTGCACGCGGCACTGGCCGACACCGGCACTGCGATCGTGTGGGATCCGCACCCCCGCGGTGCCGTGCCCGTCGCAGCGCGGCTGGTGACGCCGAACGAGGCCGAGGCCCGCGCGCTCAGCGGCGACGCCGGTGGCGGCGGACGCATCGCCGCGGCCGCCCGGGCCGGCAACATACTGCGCCGGCGGTGGCGGGTCGGGGCGGTCACCGTCACCGCCGGCGCGGCCGGGGCCGTGCTCTGCCACGCCGGCCCCACCCCCCTGGTGGTACCGGCCCCGCAGGTGACCGAGGGTGACACCTGCGGGGCCGGCGACCGGTTCGCTGTCGCGGCGGCCGTCGCGATCGCCAGCGGTGCGCTGCCCTCCGAGGCGGTCGAGGCTGCTGTGCAGGCCGCCACCGCGTACGTCGGCCGCCGCCCCGAGGCGCCGGCCGCGGAACCGGACGACTCCGTCCACGCTGTCGTGGCGCGCACCCGCGCCCAGGGTGGCACGATCGTGGCCACCGGCGGCTGCTTCGACCTGCTGCACGCCGGTCACGTGGCCACGCTCCAGGCCGCCCGGGCGCTGGGCGACTGCCTCGTCGTGTGCCTCAACTCCGACGCCAGCGTCCGCGGCCTCAAGGGCCCCGACCGGCCGCTCGTGCCGCAGGCCGACCGGGCCCGCCTGTTGCGGGCGCTTGGCTGCGTCGACGCCGTGGTCGTGTTCGACGAGCCGACCCCGGAGTCGACGCTGACCTGGCTCCGCCCGGACGTCTGGGTCAAGGGCGGTGACTACGCCGACGGCGGCCCCACCCTGCCCGAGGCCGAACTGGTGCGGCGCTGGGGCGGGCAGACCGTCATCGTGCCGTACCTCGACGGCCGCTCCACCACCAAGATGATCACCACTGCCCGTTCGGGAGGAACCACATGACCCAGCCAGGACCCGCGATCCTCGTCACCGGCGGCTCCAGTGGCCTCGGTGCCGCCGTGGTCGACGCCGCGGTCAAGGCCGGCGGCCGGCCCTTCGTCATCGACCGGCAACCCCCCGTCGAGGGTGTGCCGTGGGCCGAGTGCGACCTCGCCGACACCCGGGCCGCGGAGGAGGCCACCCGCAGGGCGGTCGCCCAGCTCGGCGGCCTCAACGCGGTGGTCACCGCGGCGGGCATGGACGTGCCCGGACGCCTCACGGACGTGCCGGCCGAGACCTGGGAGCGGATCGTCGCCGTCGACCTGCTCGCCACCGCCGCCGTCATCCGGGCCGCCCTGCCGGCGCTCGCCGACGCCCACGGCAACATCGTCACGATCGCCTCCACGCTCGGGCTCAAGGCGGTCAGCGACGCCACCGCGTACTGCGCGGCCAAGTTCGGCGTCGTCGGCTTCACCCGCGCCCTGGCCGCTGAGCTCGCCGGCGACATCGGTGTCACGCTCGTGGTGCCCGGCGGCATGCGGACCAAATTCTTCGACGACCGGGACGAGCGCTACAAGCCCGGCCCCGACGCGATCCTCAACGATCCGGCCAACGTCGCCGCGGCGGTGATGTTCGCCGTCTCCCAGCCGCGCGGCTGCGCGGTGCGGGAGCTCGTGGTGTGCGCCGAGACGGAGACGTCGTACCCGTGATCCTCGTGCTGCGGGCCCTCGGCGTCGGGGACTTCGCCACCGGCGTCCCGGCGCTGCGGGCCCTCCGGCGCGCCTTCCCGGCCGAGCGGCTCGTCCTGGCCGCGCCCGCCTGGCTCGGCCCGCTGGTCGAGCTGGCGGGTGCGGTCGACGAGCTGCTGCCCTGCGCGGGTCTGGACGACCCGCTGCCGCGGCTGCGACCGGCCGTGGCCGTGAACCTGCACGGCAAGGGGCCGCAGTCGCACCGGCTGTTGCGCGCCACCTGCCCGGGCCGCCTGCTGGCCTTCGGCCGCGGCGGTCCACGGTGGAGCGACGCCGAGCACGAGGTCCAGCGGTGGTGCCGGATGCTGCGGTGGTACGGCGTGAGCAGTGACCCGGCGGACCTGGCGCTCACCCGGCCGGCGTCGCAGCGGCCCGGCGTGACGATCGTCCACCCGGGCGCCAAGTCCGGCCGCCGTCGATGGCCGCCGGCCCGTTTCGCCGCGACCGCCCGGGCCCTCGTGCGCAACGGACACGACGTCGTCGTCACCGGCTCCGCGGCCGAGGAGCCGCTGGCGCGGCGGGTCGCCGAACTGGCCGGGCTGCCGCCGCCAGCCGTCCTGGCCGGCCGGACCGGCCTCGGCGAACTCGCCGGCCTGGTCGGTCACGCCCGGCTGCTCGTCAGCGGCGACACCGGTATCCCGCACCTCGCCACCGCATACGGCACCCCCTCGGTCGTACTGTTCGGCCCGATGCCGCCAACGCTGTGGGGGCCGCCACCGGACCGTCCGCAGCACCGGACCATCTGGCACGGCCACACCGCCGAGCCGGGCGACACCCCTGGAACGCTGCCGCACCCGGCGTTGCTGACCGTCACGGTCGGCGAGATCCTGGCCGCCGCGGACGGAATCTCGCGGTAGCGGCGAACGACTACGGCGGACTGACGGCACGCAGGTCGCTCCCGGGCAACCCGGCTCCTGCCCCGTAAACCCGCCGGCCGCGCGCGGCAACGTGAACTGCTTCACCATCCCCACCCCCGACGCGCCGATCAGGACGCCGTACCTCCAACATATGCGGACCGAAGGCGTATTTCGGGCATAACGCCGCCCGCTCTCGTCTCGGCGTGGTCACCGAAGGCCGGTGACCGGCACGGACGTCGCAGGCGGGTAGACGCTGTCGTCCAACCGAGCAGGAACGGACGACAACGTGCGCACCATGTTCGTAGCGCTGCGCGAACGCGACTTCCGGATCTGGATGGGCGCCGGCTTCGTGTCGGTCAGCGGCACCTGGATGCAGTCGCTCGCCGTCAACTGGTACGTGCTGCAGGCCACGGGATCCGCCGGCCTGATGGGCCTGGCCGTACTGCTGCAGTCACTGCCCGTGCTGCTGCTCAGCTCCTGGGCCGGCGCGCTCGCCGACCGCCTGCCCGGCCGGCCACTGCTGCTGTGCACCCAGCTGTTCCATGCCGCACTGGCGGTCTCCCTGGCCGTCGTCACCTGGAGCCACGTGGGTGGCCTCGGGATGGTGTACGCGATCTGCACCGTGGGCGGTGTCGTCAACGCCATCGAGGGACCAGCGATGGGCCGGTTCGGCTCCACGATCGTCGAACCGGCCGCGCTGACCAACGCGCTGTCGCTCGGTTCGCTGGTCAACTCGTGCGGCCGGATTCTGGGCATGGCACTGGGGGGCATCGCGGCCGCGATGATAGGTCCAGCGCTCCTCTTCGCCGGAAACGCGGCGAGTTTCCTCGGGGTGGTCGTCGCGCTGCTGGCCATCCGGCCCCGCCACGGCAGCGCTGGAACGACGGCTGCGCCGCTGCACGGCGCAGCGCCTCCGTCAGCCGCCCGCGACGTCGAGGACGGGATCGCGCATGGGGTCCGGGCCGGTCTGCGGTACCTGCGTCAGCAACCGGTCATCCTGATCACGCTCGGGCTGGCCATGGTGCTCGGCAGCCTGGGACGCAACTATCAGGTGACCATGGCGGCGATGAGCAGCGGCCCGCTGCACATCGGACCATCCGGTTACGGTCTGCTCTCCACGTTCTTCGCAGTCGGTACGGTGCTCGGCTCGCTGGTCGCTGCTTGGCAATCGAACCTCGGCTATCAGACACTGATCGGCGCCGGGCTGCTCACCAGCCTTCTGCAACTCTGCTCGGGATTGTCGATCGGAGTTTGGAGCTTCGCCGCCGTCATGCTGCTGATCGGCGCCGGCGCGGTGCTGATCGACACAACGGTGTCGGCTCGGGTGCAGTTGGACACGCACATCCAGATGCGCGGCCGGATGCTGGCCGCCATGTCGGTGACGGGCTCGCTCGCCGGAGCCCTCGGCGCTCCGCTGCTGGGCTGGCTCTCCGAGTGGGTCGGACCGCGCCAGACCCTCGTCCTGGCCGGCGCGCTGACCACGGTAGCGTGCGTTGCCGCAGGCATGGCCCTGGGCGGCGCGCAGCACCGCTGGCCCCCACCTGTTCATGCCGAGCCAGCGACGTCCTGACTTGCCCGTCATCCCCCTGCTTGCCCATGGTGGCGTCGGTCTCGAACACGCCTGGGACAGCACCGCGGGGGGTCCGGTCGTCGGCGCCCCGACCGAGCCTGGTCCAGTTCCACGAACGTTAGCGATACCTGTCGCCGGACCGGCCCACCGATGCATCAGCGGGCCGCCTGCTCCGCCGCGGCGAGCTCGGCTAGCTCCTGCTCGACGGCGGGCGGGACCGGGCGGCGAGCGGCGAGCGCCGCGGGCAGCCGAACCGCAAGCCGCCAGGCCGCAGCAGGCAGCCGCCGCCCGGCGCGGGCGGTGACAAGTAATGCCACCGTCTCAGTGACGGCGACCCGAATCGGGCGGCGCATCCATGCGGTGAGTGCACGGTTGCGGTCCTGAAGCGTCCGCTTGGCGGCTCGGTCGCTGGTGGTGGCGACCGGGTGGTGGTACGCCACGACATCCTCGCAGTACGCCAGGCCATGACCGGCGGCACGCAGGTCCAGCGCGACCCGGGCCTCCTCACCCATGAAGAACACGACTGGGTCGAATCCGCCGCAGGCCAGAAATGCCTCGCGGCGAACGACGGCGGCGCAGGCAAGGAAGCCCAGGACCGACGGACCGGGCAGGTCGGGCACGGTGCCCAGGGGTGCGGTCGCCATGAACGCCGACATCGGGTCGAGGCCCTCATCCGGCCCGACGAGCGTGCACGCCGCGATCAGGGCCAGTCGCGGCGCCGAGGCCAGGTGAGCGGCCGCGCGACGTAGCGCTCCAGGCGCCCACCAGGAGTCGTCGTCGCAGAAGGCCACGTATGGAGTGCTGGCGGCCGCAACGCCGTGATTGCGGGCGACCGCCCCGGCATTATGGCCCAGCTCGAGCACCCGCACAGCGGGGAACCGGCCGGCGAGCATCGCCACTGTGCCGTCAGCCGAGCCGTTGTCGACGACGACAACCGGCGGTGGATCGGTGTCCTCATGCAACCGGAGCAGGGTCCGTTCCAGACTGACGCGGCGATCTCGCGTGGCGATCACGA
Source organism: Dactylosporangium sp. NPDC000555 (assembly GCF_040300025.1). Taxonomy (NCBI): domain Bacteria; kingdom Bacillati; phylum Actinomycetota; class Actinomycetes; order Micromonosporales; family Micromonosporaceae; genus Dactylosporangium; species Dactylosporangium sp. NPDC000555. Next base: position 10,671 of record NZ_JBEPDB010000102.1, read on the forward strand.
CGGTGACCTCGGACACGAGGTAGCACTGTCCGCGAATGCGGCCATCAAACCGGCCGACAAGGCGGCGTCGAGCGGGGTGTTTTCAAAACGTACCTTGGTAGAGCGCGCAACTGTGCCCGCCGACAGTCGGCGAAAACGTACGATTTGCCCCCAGCGAGGGGGGTAGCAGGTCATCGTGCGGGTCCTGCACACGCTGGATGACTTGGCCGCGCTCTTGCGCGCCTGTCCGGGCGAGGACCTGTACGTGCGCTGGTCCCGGGGACCGGGCGCGGATCTGAACGGGCCCGGAGAGCATCGCGGCAGCGTCGACGCGCTCACCGGCGTACCGCTGCCGGGCCTGTCGGCGAACTCGCTTCGAGTGGAGCCGTGGTGGGGTGAGCGGTCGCTGCGCCTGTGGGTGGCGCGGCGCCTCTACGACTACCGGCACCTACGCGACGTACACGGCCCGGAAGTGCGTCCATGGGTGCCTCGCCGGCGATGAGTGCGGCCGGGGACCCGACAACGAAGCGCTGGTGATTTGCCACCGCCCGATCGCATGGATCGACGAGCCGGCGCTGGCGGAATGCGAACGGTTGGTGAAAGCCCGCGGCAGCCACCGCGTTATGGCGCCGAGCACGACAAACAGCCACGCCAAGAAGTGGTCCATCGCCTCTCCAGCGGAAGGCGGCCGCACTGCCTAAAGCCGCGGAACCTGCGGGAAGGGTCAACCGACGCTGCATACGATTCGTGATTGATCGCCTGCGGCCCGGGTAAGCGCCCCGATTTGGGAGGTACTCACCCATGACGACGACCACACAGACAGAAACCCCCAATCCTCCGCAGACGCGGACCGCAACCCAGCGCCGCGGCACCACGCGAAAGGCAACCGAGCCGAGCCGGTCGAAGGCGAAGACAACCGCGTCGGCCCGCTCGGCGCCGAAGCCGGATCAGCAGGCGGCGCAGAAGAAGGCGCAACCCGTCCGCGCCGCCAACACGCCCGAGACTGAGTCCGAGCTGGTGACCTGGCAGGACGTACCCATGCCGCACCTCAAGGTGCCGATCGTCCACATGCACAGGCCAGACGTACGAGCCACGCTCGCCAACGTCCCGCAGCCCCGGCACCTGCTGTACTACGGCGGCGTCGGCGCGCTCGCCGCACTCGGCGTCCTGGAATGGCCGGTCGCCCTCGCGGCCGCCGCCGGGGTCTGGGTGGCCACCCGCGAACACCGCACCCCCGCCACCGCCGGGTGATAGCGCGAACCGGGAGCCGGCCGTCCCATGGCGGGCGGAAGGCCTGGACACGGGACGGCTTTGCGCACATCGAGATCCGCGGTGCCCAGCAGCGCCTGGTCACGGCGGAGCAGGGCAAGCCGCTCGAGCGCCCGGTCGAGACGTTACGCGGCGTCGACTGGGCGGCCTGTACAAGGCCGGCCACCACCGGGCCACTGCCCCAGGTTCCATCCAGAACCACGCTTGGCGCCGACACGCCGCCCTGCAACGGTTGAGAAACAAGTCAAGGAGGCGAGAACAATGAAGCTACTGATGATCGCGCCTCCAGGTGCGGGTAAGGGCACGCAAGGCCGGCTGATAGCTGACCACTTCCGCATTCCGCTCATCGCGGCCGGTGAACTGCTGCGCGAACACGTAGCCCGAGGCACCGAACTCGGCCGGGCCGTCCGGGGATACCTTGATCAGGGAGAGCTGGTACCCGACGAGATCGTGCTGAACATGGTTCGCGAGGCCCTCATCAGCGCCGAGGCGACCGGAGGCGAATACGTCCTTGACGGAGTACCACGCACCATAGAGCAGGCTCGGGCGATCTACACGATCGGCGTCCAGCTCGGGATGATTCCGAATGTCGCACTGCATCTGCAGGCCAACGACGAAGAGCTGGTCCGGCGGCTGCTGACACGCGCCAGCGACGAACGCCGCCCCGATGACACCGAGGAGGTCATCCGCCGGCGGCTGGATCTCTACCACTCGGTGACCGAACCAATCGTCGCGTGGTACGGCCGCCGCGGCATCCTGGTGTGCGTGGATGCGATGGGTCCCGTCGAGCAGGTGGGTAGGGACATCCTCGCCGCACTCGAGGCGATGCAGCCGACCGTCGAATACGTTCCCGAACAGCTGCGCCGTACCGTTGACCTCACTGGGCTCGACACCGCTTTCGGCCACTCCGCGACTAACCGACGAGGTCAGGCCGATAGGTGACGCCCACCGTGGTGATCGCGCCAGTCCCATAGTCCTGTCGGTACACGGGGGCCGTACCCGCCCTGCCGAGAAACACGCGTCCGACCCGCCGCCAGACGCACGACATCATTGCAATGGAGATTTGCGATAGGCACCGGCCGTGTGCCGGGATGGCAGCGGTGCCCGGGACCTGGGTTGAGGTCGGGCCCGTCGGGTAACCGGGCGGTATGACGCCGCTGAATGTCGCGCAGAAGCTGATCCAATCCTACCTCGTGGCGGGTCAGCCGGTCCTGGGCCGGGAGGTCGGGCTGCGCGTCGATCAGACGCTGACCCAGGATGCCACAGGCACGATGGTGATGCTGGAGCTGGAGGCGCTCGCCCTGGATCGGGTGCGCACCGAGGTGTCGGTGCAATACGTGGACCACAACCTGCTGCAGGCCGACGAGCGGAACATGGCCGACCACCTGTTCCTGCGCTCGGCCTGCCGCCGCTTCGGGTTGTGGTATTCCAAACCGGGCAACGGCGTCTCACATCCGACGCACATGCAGCGCTTCGGCGTGCCCGGGAAGTCGCTGATCGGGTCGGACTCGCACACCTGCGCGGCCGGCTCGCCGGGCATGCTCGCGATCGGGGTGGGCGGCCTGGACGTGGCGACGGCCATGGCGGGCGAGCCGCTCTACCTCGTCATGCCCGAGATCTGGGGCGTGCACCTCACCGGCGAACTGCCGGCCTGGGTCAGCGCCAAGGACGTGATCCTGGAGATGCTGCGCCGCCACGGCGTCGACGGCGGCGTGCACCGAATCATCGAGTACCACGGGCCGGGCCTGGCCGGGCTGACGGCGATGGACCGGCACGTGATCGCCAACATGGGCGCGGAACTGGGGGCCACGACGACGGTGTTCCCGGCCGACGACCGGGTGCGCGAGTTCCTGGCCGCCGAGGACCGCGAGGCCGACTTCACGCGGCTGACGGCCGACGACGGCGCCGGCTACGACCTGACCGACGAGATCGACCTGTCCAGCCTCGTGCCGCTGATCGCCCGCCCGGGCTCGCCCGGCGACGTCGTGCCGGTGGCGCAGGTCGCCGGCACACCGGTGCACCAGGTCGTGGTCGGGTCCTCGGCCAACCCGGGCCTGCGCGACTTCGCGATGGTGGCGGCGGTGCTCGCCGCCCGGCAAGCGCATCCGCAGGTGTCGCTGGACATCAACCCGTCGTCGCGGCAGATCCTCGCCGAACTCACCGGCATGGGCGCGACCCTCTCGCTGATCCAGTCCGGGGCGCGGCTGCATCAGACCGGCTGCCTGGGCTGCATCGGCATGGGGCAGGCCCCGGCGGCCGGACACGACAGCCTGCGCACCATGCCGCGGAACTTTCCCGGCCGATCCGGCACCGCCGACGACCGGGTCTGGCTGTGCTCGCCCGAAACCGCGGCCGCGGCCGCGCTGACCGGCGAGATCACCGACCCCCGGCGGCTCGGCATCGCCTGCCCACCGCTGTCCCTGCCGAACCGGTCGGCGGTGAACCGGGCCATGCTCGAACCGCCGTCCCCCGCCGACGAGGCCGTCCAGGTCCGGCTGGACAAGGCGCCGAGCATCGGCACGCTGCCCGACCTCGACCCGATGCCCGACGAGCTCGAGGCGACCGTGGCGATCGCGGTCGGGGACGACCTGTCCACCGACGAGATCCTGCAGGCCGGCGCGGAGGCGCTGCCCTACCGCAGCGACATCGCGAAGCTGGCCGAGTTCACGTTCGCCCGGGTCGACGACGAGTACGTCACCCGCGTCCGGGGCCAGGGCGCCCACGCGATCGTCGCCGGCCGCAATTACGGTCAAGGCTCCTCGCGCGAACACGCGGTCCTCGCGCCGCGCTCGCTCGGCCTCCGGCTCGTCCTGGCCCGCTCCTACGCCCGCATCCACTGGCAGAACCTGATCAACTTCGGTGTCCTGCCGCTGGAGTACGACGGCCCGACACCTGAGGTCGGCGACCGGCTCATCGTGCGGAACGTGGCGCAGGCACTGCACGCCGGCACCGGCATCACCGTCCGCAACGCCACCCGCGACACGACCCAGCAGGCCCAGCACCGGCTGTCCGAGCGGCAGATCAACATACTGCTCGCCGGCGGCCGCATCCCCGCCCTGACCCGCCCGTCACCCGTTCCCACGCCACGGTGAGAAGTCCGGCTGATAGACGAGGTTGAAACAGATCTTGAAACCGGCGACCGGGATCTGTGGTCGCCCATAGGTGCAGACCGCTGCAGCGCGCGGGCTGCTGAAACTGGGCCGACGACACAAAGACCGGATCTGGGCGGTCGAGGACTGCAACGGCATCGGCCGGCACATCGCCCAACGGCTCGTCGCCGACGGGGTACGATCTGCGCATGGACACGCGTTTTGCGCGCGTGTACCACAAATGGGGGTTCACGTCCCCCCTTCGACACGTACCAATACCCCACGGTGGACGTCCGATATGCGCCTGGACGTCCACCGTTTGCGTATCTGGCCGATATGTCAGCCGCAGCCCGAGGCGCCGGTACACCTCGGCCTTGTCCTCCGGGTCAGCACGACGCAGCAGCGCAATCGCATCGGTCAGCCCTCCGACCAGGTCGGCGATCTCCTCCCGCGTCAGCCGGTGAGCAGTCGCTCGGGCAGTGTGCTGGGCGAGTTCGGCCTCGGCGGCGGCACGGTCGGCCTGCACCTGGGCGATCCAGCCGGTCACCACGGCCGGGTCGGCGCCCGCCTCCAGCGCGGCGCGATAGCGAGCGAGCTTCGTGTCGCACTCCGCGATCACAGCGCTGACGTGCCATGTGTCGGGTGGAGCAGCGTCCTGTGCGGCGGCGGCTGCCAAGGCATCGATCGTTGCGTCCCGCCGGACGGGGTCGAACAACTGCGCGAGCCAGCCGTCGACCGGCTCGACGATGACGTCCTCCCGCAGATAGACGTTGCGCGGGTGGTCGATCCGGTTCGCCAGCGCGTACTCCTGCGGGAACCGGCAACGGTAGTAGGCCACACCATGGGCGTACTGACCCTGCATCCGCCGGTCGCAGGCACCGCAGTGCACGGCACCACGGAAGACGTACGCATGACGGGTGCGGTGCTTGACGTGCCGCCCGACCTTCCCGCTGGCCCGCCGGGCCAGGCGCTGCTGCACCTCAGCGAAGGTGCCGTCGTCCACCAGTGGCGCGTGGACGACGTCCGTGGACACAATCCATTGGTCCTTGCCGTTCCACCGCATGATGCTGGTGTAGCCGAGCGCGACGTCGTCCACGTCGACGAGGACCTCATCGGTGCGCTGCTTGTTCCAAACCTGGCGACCGGTATACCGGGGATTGGTCAGAATCACCCGGACCGCGCTCTTCGACCACGCCAGGCCCGACCGGTGCCGGTTGCGGTCACGATCGTGCGCCGACGGGCACGGTACGCCATCGCGGGTCAGGTCCTCCGCGATGACGAACAGACCGCTACCCGCCAGAAATTCGTCGAAGACCCGGCGCACGACCGGAGCCGCCAGCGGGTCAGGAGTCAACCCACGCAACCGCTTCCCCTCGGCCGCCTTGCCAGGGTTCGGGTGCGGTCCGAGGTCCCGCAACATGTACCCGTACGGCGGCCGACCGCCGAGGTAGCGGCCCTCCAGTTGCGTCTGGGAGGCCATCGCGGTCCGGACCCGCAGCTTGATCCGGTTCCGCTCGCCTTTGCTCATCCCGCCAAACACCGACATGACCAGGTCGTGGGCTTCGTTGTTCGGGTCGATCGGACCGCCCACCTCGGGCACCCACAGTTGAACACCGTAGTGCGTGAACAGCGGCAGGGTGAGGCTGAACTGGTTGCCGTAGAAGGCCCGGTGGGGTTCGCCGATCACCACTGCGGCGAAGCCGCGCTGCTGGTCACGCAGCGCGGTCAGCAACTGGCTTGCGGCTGGCCGGCGTTGCCAGGGCAGAGATCGGCTCTGTCCTACGTCGAAGAAGACGTAGCGGGTATCGATCTGCCCACCACGGGGGGCGATGAGATTGCGGGCAAGGGATAGCTGCCAGTTGCGTGAAGACTCGGGGTCTTGGTTGTCCTCGGTGGAGACGCGGCCGTAGAAGGCGAACGTCAATGATCCGTTCGGTGTCGGAGCCTCCACGCTGGATGGCTGATCGGCTGGACTCGTCACAGTTCCTCTCCCGGGGCCTCGGCTGCTGCTCGCCTGCGGTACGCGTTCTCGATCAGCCGAACCAGGGCGTGCGCAATATCGGCGCCCAATTCTGGCGGTTGTATCGGGACAATTACCACGGGCACGCCAGACAATATCGCATTTTCGGTGGTGGCGGCGTCGTCGTTGACGCCAACGGAAACGGCCGACGTTTCTCGCGATTCGAGATCGCCCATGATGACTCCTTGAGTCGAGTCGAAGGATGAGGTCCTTCGCGTTTTGACTGTTCACGTGGGAACTCCTTTGACTTGATCGATCTACAGAGAGCGGGCTCTGGGAGCCGCCGGATAGGCGGCAATGCGCCGATCAACTCGACTCGGCGCGTCATTTATGGAGTGCTTCACTGTGGTTAATGTGCGCGACACTCGAATTGCTCGCCGGCACGGCAACCACCGCATCTCGGAGGCCGTGTTGTGCCGAAATAGCGCGGCGAAGTCCTCGGCCGGATTCGGCCAAGAAGCCTTTCCCACCTGCAGCCGGACCGAGACCGCGGTGGCCGGCCGTGAGCTGGCGGCTCAGCGCACTGGCATCGTCCGCAGGGCGCTGATGTGCGAAGGCAGCGAGGGACCGGTCGCGGCGTATGCCGGACCGGCCTTCTTCACAATGCTGTTCGGCTTCCGGCGATGTGGCCCGATGGTCCACATCGCTCAGCGGCGCGGTCCGGGCTGGGCCCACGACGGCGAGCGTGTCTGGTACGTCAGCCATAAGCGCTCCAGCCCGGGGACCGGGCGATCTGGCACACGTGCGCGGAGCGCGGCGGGCATGATCATGATGTCCCCCTTCCGGCTGGCGCGAAGTGGGACTCCCAGCAGTTCAGCCTTGGGGCTTCCGGCTCCGAGGAGTTGGTTGTGGCCGGTGGAACCGGCCACGCCGCAGCCTCGTCAAAGTCTGTGATCTACCGGTCACCATTCGTTGCATTTATGAGTGAGAATCAGATTCATGTCGAACGGGGTGAATGCCCGACTCGGGATCGACGTCGGTGCGAGCAGGGTGAAGGCGGTGCTGGCCTGGCCGGACGGCACGGTGGAGCCGCTGACCTTCAACGGCGTCCCGTGGGTGGACGTGGTCTCTGGCATCGATGGAAGCCAGTCTGGCCTCGACCGGGGTGACGGGCAGCCGGGAGCCGCTGCGTTTCCGCTGCGTGTCTTGGCCGGGCGTGCTCTGGATGATGGCGGGCCACCGCTCGATGTGGTCGAGGGTGTTGCCGCGCCGCTGCGGGTGGTGGTGCAGGAGGCGACGCGGGTGGCCGGTGGGTTGCCGGAACTGGTGACGGTGGTGGTATCGGCGGCGTGGGGGCCGCAGCGGCGGACCGCGCTGCGTGGCGTGTTGCACCGGGCCGGTCTTGGTCAGCCGTCGCTGGTGGAGGCGCCGGTCGCGGTCGCTTGGCATCTGGTGTCGGGCGGCGTGGATGTCGCCGAGGGGTCGTGCCTGCTGGTGTGCGACTTCGGTACAGGGTTCGAGGCTTCGGTGCTGCGACGTAAGGGCATGTCGTTCGAGGTCTTGGCCGCGGTGGAGTCCTGGGAAGCGGGCGGTGCCGCGCTGGACACGGCCCTCGCGCAGCACCTCGCTGCCGCAGCGGCCGAGGCTGGTGCCGAGCCGAGTCCGGCACTGCCGATATCTCAGGCGCGGACTGCTAAGGAAGGGCTGTCGACCGCGCGGAGCGTGTTGGTTGGCCTTGGCGGCGGTGCGCCGGCGATGGTGCTCGGTGTGGACCGGTTGCGGGAGGTGTCCGGGCCGGCCACCGACGCGGCGGTGGATGCGGTCCGCCGCACGTTGGCCGGTGCCGAGGTACCGGCCGAGCAGTTGGCGTGGGTGGTGTGCGTGGGCGGCGGGGCGCGGCTGCCGGTCGTGGCCAAGCCCTTGGCGGATGCGTTGGGCGTGCAACCGCTGATGGTGGCGGAGGCCGACCTCGCCGCCGTGTACGGCGCGGTCCAAGCCGCTGCGTCCGAGCCGGGGTCGGCGGTGGTCCCGGCTGGACGGTCGTGGGTGAGGCTGGCCGACTCGGCCGGTGTCGTGCTGCCGGCGCTGCTGTCGGTGGGGTTGTTCGCGCAGTTCATGGCGGGCACGCAGCGGTACGGGCCGCGGCAGTCGATCACCCCGGGCATGGTGTTGGCGCACTGGGGTGGCCTCGCCGTCGCGTCCGTGATGGCTGTGCTGGCGGCGGCGGCCGGGGTGCTGCTGTCCACGGCGACGCGGCATGACAGTGCGGCAGGAGGCCGGTTGGTCCATCGGCTGCTCGGCGCGGCCCTGGGGGCGGGTGCGGTCGGCGGGCTGGTGGTAGCCGCGGTGTACGCGACGATTGCCGCCAGTTACTTCGACATGCCGGCCGGGGGTTTCCTGCGCTGGTCGGTGCTGGCCGTGGTGCCGGTGGTTGTGGCGATGGTGGTGCTGGCCGGGGTGATGGTGTGGCGGCCGGATCCTCCGGGCGGCTCGTGGTTTGCGTGGGTACGGTTCCCGGTGTCCAGCGTGCTGCTCGTCGGTGTCGGGGAGATGCTGATCGGCTATGACGTCAGCGGGGCACCGCAGCTGTTGCGTCCGCTGGGGTGGCAGCTGGATCAGTGGTTCCCGACCAGCGGGATGCAGGTGATCAGTGCGATCGGCCGGATCGGCGCGGCGTGTGTCGGCGCGGGGATCGGGTTGCTGCTGGTGCGCCGCGTCTGGCACCGGACGCTGGCCGCGGTCCCGCTCGCGGCACTGGCCGCCGCAACGGTCGCGCTGCGAACCACCGGGTTGATCGCGGCCGGGTTCGTGATCGCGGCAGCCGGTTGGTGGCTGTGGCAGGCGCTGTACGTGGTGCTGTACCCCGTGTTCCTCGGCCGCACCTCTACCTACGCTGGAGGGCCTGCCGACAGTCAGGAGACGCCGGCGGTATCCGGTGTCGGCCGGACCGGGAGCGCGTGACGATGCGCCGATTCACGCGCGCCGCCATGGCCGTGGGGTGGCTGTTGCTGGTGCTCGTCGGGTTGCCGTACGGCCTGGTAGTCCTGGACCGGATCGCGCTGGCAGACCTCGACGGGGCGACGTTGGTGACCGAACCGTTGACGGCACCGGTACTGCTGCTCGCCGGGACCGTCGTCGGTTGGGTGTTGTGGGCCTGGCTGCTGTCCGTGCTCGTGTACGAGGTGAGCCGGCGACGGCGTCGACGCGGCCCAGCCGGGCTTCGCCTGGCCGTGCCGTGGCACCGTCCGGTCAGCGCGTTGGCCGGAATGCTGGTTCTGCTGACCGACGCCAGCGCTGCCTACGCGATCCCGCCCGTATCCGGACCCGTGACGGCCGACGCGGCACCGCCGACCGCAGCGACGAGCAGCGGCAGTGCGGTTCCGACCGACGCCACCGCCGAATCCCTCATCGGCGAGCGAGGCATCACGCTCGGGGGTGGGTGGTTGCCGCTGCCGGCTGCGGCCGGGGTGGGTGCAGCGCTCACGTCGCTGTGGAGGCACGGACGCCGTGTCTACCGGCCGCGTCCGCCCGGCCGCGCGGTCCGCGAAGATCCGGCGCCGCCGACCCCGCCGACATTGCTCGCCGAGTTGAGCGACGCCGTGGCCGTTGCCGATGCTCCGCCGGTCACGATCGGCGCTGACCCGCAAGCTTGGCTGGGGCTAGCTGACCTGCCGGCCGGCGGCGTGGGGCTGACCGGCCCGGGCGCCGTCAACGCAGCTCGCGCCATCCTCGCCACCGCCGTCGCTGCGCACCTCGCCGACAGCGGCGCACCAGCAGTCATCGCCACCGTCGACGACCTGCAGACCCTTGCCGGTACCACCGTCGCCGGCCCCGGTCTGCACACCGCCAGGGACTTGCCCGAGATGCTGGACCTGGCCAGCCGGTACCCGGCCGACCAGTCGTCGGCGCTGCTGCTGCATGTGCAACCGCTGCCGACCGACGCCACAACGCAGTTGGCCGCGACGATCGAGACACGACCGATCACAGCTGTGCTCGTCGGCCCATGGCCACCAGCCCAGACCTGGCACGTCGAGGCGGACGGCACCGTCCACCGCCCCGCCGGCACCATCCGGCTGGGCGTGCTCAACCAGCCCGCCGCCCACGCCATCCTGGCCGCAGTCACCGAAGCGCACCGGATCACCGCCACCCAGACCCCACGACTCCGCGACGAGCTGGAATCCCAGCACCACGGCCCGACCAGGCTGCTGTTGCAGGTCCTCGGTCCGGTCGACGTGCGAACGATCTACCCGGACGGAAGCCACAGCAGCGCACGGTTCCGCCGCACCGCCGCAATCAAGATCCTGGCCTACCTGGCGCTGCACCGCGACGGCGCCACCAGCGACGAGATCAAGGAAGCGCTGTGGCCAGACGTCGCCAGCAGCCTTGCCGACCGCCGGTTCCAGGTCACGATGTCCCACCTGCGGGGCGTGCTTCAGGCTGCGGCCGGAGTTCCGGTGTTGCCCACGGGACAGACCAGGCACCACCTCGACCCGGCGACGATCCACGTCGACCTGTGGCAACTGCACGACCTGCTCGACCAGGCCGCCATGAACACCGACGAGCACGCCCGCCGCGCGCTGCTGCACGACGCCATCCGCCTCGACCACGGCGAACTCGCCGAAGGAATCGACGCCGACTGGCTCTACACCGCGCGGGAGTCCACCGTCCGCCATTACATCGACGTCTACTGCCACCTCGCCGCCGCCGAACCGGACCACCAGCGCGCCGTCGACCTGCTGCGCCGAGCGACCCGCCTGGCCCCCGACAACGAGGCCATCCACCGGACGTTGATCAACCGCCTCGACGCCGCCGGCGACGTCGAGAGCGCGCGCCGCGCCCGGGACACGCTCGCCCGACACCTCTCCGAGCTATACCGACGGCCGCGAACCGTCGCCGATGCAGCCAGCCCAGTTGCCGGAGCTCACCGGTGAACGCCGGCGATCGGCCGGCGGTGCAGCACGAGCACCTGCCGAGCGTGCTGGTGCCGTACGAAGCGCTCGAATACCCTGCCACCCGCAGCTCGGCTCCGCCCACGCTACGCGCCCCGCAACGAGCCCCGGTCCACGTGGCAGTCCAACCCGGCCACATCGATCCACCGACCAGACGCAGGGGGTACGTATTCCTCGCCGCCATCGTCGTGGTCGCGGTGACCATCAGCGCGATCGTGCTGACCCGCACCAGTGACTCGCAGGAGCCGGAACGGCAGGTCCGAGAGATGTTCGCCGCGTTGACCGCCCGCGACGGGGAACGCCTGGCACAAGTGCTCGCCTGTACATCGATCCCGCTGTGCACCGCGCAAGGTATCGCCACCGGATATGACCCGCCCCAAGACGTACTGCTGACCGGCCGGCAGCGCGACGGCAATGACCGGCTGCAGGTGCTCGTGCGCTACCGCATCGAAGGTGTCACCTACGACACCGCTGTGCAGGTGACACGGTACCGGACCGGAATGTTCGGGCATCAATGGCGGATCAGTCAGGCGCCCGGCGGATGGCTGCAGGTGCGAGGCGGGCACTGGGACCGAGTCCGCCTCGCCGGCATCGACATACCCGCCTCCGACAAATCCGCGGTCACCGGCCCCGGCAAGGTCTGGGGCCCGCCGGGCGTCTACACCAGCACGGCCGCCGGCGACGCGCTGTTCGAAGCGGCACATGCCACCATCACCGTCACCGGCCGCGAAGATCCAGCCCCCGCCACGCTGCCAACGGCGATGAAGACCGGAGTCGTCGACGAGGTGCAGCGTCAGATACGGGCCCAAATCGACCAATGCGCCGCGGACCCAGAACTGCGCCCGCAGACGGACCCAACCGCGCTGCTCAACGATTGCCCCTTCAGCCACAACACCAAATACGCATTCACTCGAGCGCCGAAATGGACCCTTCTGCGATATCCGAGCATCGAACTGCGGGTCGAGAACGACACCGCCGTCACTGTCCACACCACCATGCCCGGCAGCGCCCAGATCAGCTACGACTGGACCGTCCACATCATCGAACCCCGCACCTGGAACACCGTCATCGCGACCGAAGACATCACCGTTGCAGGCACAGTCCTCCTCGACAACGACAACGTGAGATGGGTCGGGTGAATCCCGTCTTCCGGTTGAGTTTACGGACGACAACTGGCGCCATGACCGAGGCGTGCATCAGGGCGGGCCGTGGGTCCCGGCAGGCTGAATGGTCCAGGCCAGAGAGCCCTGAAGGCTATCATGTTTGATCCGCTCACCCGAGAGGAAGGTGTCACCTGTGGCAACTTCGTCGGTGGAACCGCCTTCATCAGACCAAACGGACACGTTGCCATCTTCGCGGCGGATGACTCCTTCAAGTTCTTCGGGCACAGCTGGAGGTACTAGCGGTGAACGACTACAGTCCGGTGCTGAAGTCCGACAAGCACCGCGTGGAGGCAGTCGAGGGCGCGCTGCTGGGCTCGACCATCCATGCCGTGGTGTATCGGCAACTCGTCGGCGATCAGCCCGTCGAGCCACCACACGGCAAGTGCCACGAAGTGGACCTCGAGTTGTTGCTGGTGCTCAACAGCGGTGTCATCGGGATCATGCCTGTGCAGGCGGGGCGTACCTGGGGTATGGCGGTCAGACTCCTGACCGTTCTTGACGTGTCGGACGACGAGGGTGCGGTGGCGGTCGACGGTCTGCCGGAATGGGAGCCGGTTGTCGGTAAAAAGATCTCGTCGGTACGCCTCGGATGGCATCGGTCCATGCAGGGTGCCCCGGAGAGCCTCATGTCGATCACGCTCGCTTTCGGCAATGGCCTGGACGTGATTGCCGCTATGGGTAGTCTTGATCAAGAAGGGCTGCCGCAGTACGACCCAGACGCCCTGCTCGTGGTCTTCGAGGCCGGCGACCGCGTACCAACTGCGGCAGACGCGACGCTCCCGGTCGATTTGGCGGCCAGAGAGGCGTGACGGCTCAGGACTCGGGGTAGGTCTCCAGCAGCTGTGCGGCCTCGATACAGAGTTCAGCCTGCGTGAGGCCGCCGCCGAACATTGATGCTGCCACCAAATCGAGGAACCGCACGAACTCGCCGGCGTCCGGTAGTGGTCGGTCGTAGGAGGCCAGTTCGCGGCCTTCCCGTTGGGCGTTCCAGGCTCGCAGGACCCTCGCGCTGGCGTGATCGCGGATAAGCCATGCGTCCCACCAGTCATGCTCGCTGAAGGCGAACAGCGGGCGGACCGTCTCCACCAGATCCAGACCGAGGACGTCAATCAGCCCCCACACGGCTTCGTCGTCGGTATGCGTGCCGATCGCGTCAATGATGCGGTCTGCCGAGGCGTACAGGCCGGCGGCCGCGGCCCAGCTGGACAAACTGTCGGCCAGGCCGGGCTGGTCGTCGGCCGGTACGTCGATGCCGTCAGGCAACGGGACGGTGCACTCCTCGTGGTGATCGAAGGCGCAGCGTCTCGCTGCCGGCGTGGTCGGGGCATCGAGAACGCCGGCAGCGTAGAAGAGGTCCCGGAACGTGGGACCCGTCCGTTCGGCTGCGTTGACGAAGTGGGCCAGCCACGCAGATCCCGCGGTATCAGCGCAAACGTGATCGAGCGGTGCACCTTCAACGGTTGAGCCGATCAGGCGGGTTCCACGCCGTGTCGCAAGGCGAGTTGCATAAGACCGTCGACCATGTCCTCCGCCGCGCCGGCGCCTTCCGAACCGCACCGGAACATTGATCGTCTACGAGGAGCCCACGGTGCGAGATATCTATACTTCAATTCCAGGGCACCGTTCTGGCGGGGCCGCCGTCGGTAACCGTTGATCATCACACGGTGGCCAGTACCGGCCGGAATCAACAGATACCCGTTAACATTGAAGGACTACGAGTCTGAACTCCGCGAGTCCAGGCTCCTGGACTCGCGCGCGTGCAGCGAAACGCCCAGCCTTCCCCGATCTCCGTATCGGTCTCGGTTACGACATCCTTGAACGTCCGCCGGGAAAGTGACACGGACGCGCTGCGAGACCCCGCGTGCCCGACCGGATGCCCTTGGCAGCGGGCGCGGCTGCGATGGCCGGCGCACGCTCGTGCCCCCGCACCGTGTCCCGGCTGGCGTAGCGGCGACGTAGCTGCCAGCTCTCCGAGGAGAAGACCGATGTCAAGTCCTGGCGTGGAGCGTGTGCGCAGCTCATCGGCCCCTGTACTGGCAACCTCCGGACGCCCTGCCGCCGCTGCGACCGCTGGCACGAGCAGCGGCGGGGGACCGGCCTCAGTCGGACACCGCGGCGGTAGCCGTTTGCGAGTTTGAAGTTTCTGCGGTCGAGCGTGAACTCGATTGGCGCGGGCGGGCGATACACAGTAGGCGCGAGGTTCTATGACGGATTGGATGCGGGTGAGCAGATCGTTGGGTGATGCGGTGCTACCGGTGAGTCTGGGCGATGCCGAGATCATTGGCCATTCCCGCACGCACCCCGAACTGTTCGGGGCGTTGTTCGAGCGTCACTCCGGGACGTTGTTCCGTTACGCCTGTCGCAGGGTGGGTCCGGAGGTTGCCGAGGATGTCGTGGCCGAGACGTTCCTCGCAGCGTTTCGGCAGCGAGCCCGATATGACCTGAATCGCAGTGACGCCCGACCGTGGCTACTCGGGATCCTGGTCAGGGAGGTATCGCGGCATCGCCGGAAGGAGACCTCCCAGGGCCATTGCGTGTTCGGCAGATGGCGGATTGAGCTGGGGTTATACGGGGTGACTGGCCTTTGTGGAGGCGGTCAGGGCGGGTGAGATCGCC
>NZ_JBEPDB010000103.1:0-25683 GCF_040300025.1 Dactylosporangium sp. NPDC000555
ACCTCGGCCAGCGACCTCCGCCACGCCCACGCCGGCGTGTCACCGGTACCACGCCGGCTGCGTGCCAGAGCCCACACCGCCAGCGCGGCCAACGGCAGTACGGCCACCGTGATGAGTGCCACGCCGGTGAACGTGCCGAACCAGCCGTGCCATCCCTTGAGCATGCCGCCTCCGCTTCCGTCCGGCCGTGACATCTGTCCGGCCCGCCCTTCCCGGCGGCTGGCCCGACCGTCCGCTGCCGGGGCGCTGAACACGCCTCGACAGCGGCCGGGCTGGGATGAACCCGCCTGAAACGCGCCGCTTGCAACTGTGCGGGTAGAGGTCAGGGGCAGGCGGGTGCGACGAAGTCCGCCCGGACGCCGACAGTGAACCGGCAGCCGAAGTCGTCGCGGGCCACCACGCGCCGGTCGAGGATGGCGTCCCCGGCCGGACGGTGCCCGGTGCGGACCCAGCTCACCAGGTCGTCGAAGCCCCGGGCCAGCTCGGCACCGGTGAAGTCGCAGTGCCCGGTGGCTCGGATCGCGCGCGACACGAACAGCCGCGACTGCCCGTGCGATCCGGCGCGGGTCGCGTAGACCTGCTCCATCGAGAACGGCACGAACAGGTCGCCGACGTTGTGCAGCGACAGCACGGGAATGCGTGGATCGCCGTGCACGCGCGGCACGCCGCTGAGGTCCGGGCTCGGCTGGGCCGTGTGGTCGACCCGGAGCGCGGTCAGGTTCAGCTTGATCTCGTCCGAGCTGGGCAGCCAGTGATCGTCCAGTTTGTACCAGGTGGACCGGTTGGATGTGAGGTTGCCGTCCGCGATGCCGGCCGTGCCGCCGTCAAGGCCGGGATAGAGCCCGAACAGGAACGGCATGTCGTTGTTCGGCGTCAGCCCTTTGAGCGCGTTCCAGAACGCGAACGAACTTTCGAAGCCGGGCCGCTCACCGCCGGAGCGCCGCTCGACCGCGTCTGACCACTGCCGCCCGGCAGGGGTCAGGTTCGGTGGCCGCCCGACTTCGACGCCGAGCGCCGCCTTGATGGCGTCCACCGTCGCGCGGAAGGTGGTCGGGAAGTCCGCCGGCGGTTGCAGTGGGAATCGCACGGGGACGCGCGCCAGCGCGGCCGCGGTCACCGTCGCGTCGAGGAAGTAGTCGAACAGCTCGGCGTCGCCGAGGGCGCCGCAGTACGGCATGGCGCCGACGAACGAGCCGCGGAACTGCTCGATCGCCACCGCCGTGATGTGGCCGCCCATCGACCCGCCTGTCAGGTAGACAGTGCGGGCCGCTGTGCCGTGGACGCGGGCGAACTGGGCGATCAGCGCGTGCGAGTCACGCACGCCCTGCCCGACGTCGTAGCCGTTGGTCTGGTAGCTGGACGCGGCCCAGGCGAAGCCCCGGGCCACGTAGTGGGCCCGCAGGTCGGGGTTGTCGACCCGCACGGTGACGCCGGCGCCTCGGTAGCCGTGGGCGAACACGACGAGTTCGCCGTTCCAGTTCAACGGCACCTCCATACGGAAGGCGGCGCCGTCCTCAATGCCGGTGTATGTCTTGCTGACGGGGTTGCCGCCCGCATCGGTGAGCGGCTGGAACGGGGTGCCGTTGAGGTCGCAGTTAGGATCGGCGACTGAATAACCGGGCCGGGTGGTGCTCGGCACCGGCGCGAGGCAGTTGACTGGCGCGGCCTGGGCTGCGTGGCTAGGCGTGACGAGCGCTGCGGTGAAGAGCAGGACGACGACAGCCGACCGGCACGCGTGCGGGGTCAGGGCCGCCAACCCTCCCCATCTGACCAGCCGCCGCCGGTCGATACCGAGTACCGAATCCATGATCACGGTCCTTTCCCGATCGATAAACGGACCGTTGCAGGTCTACCGACGACCGCCTATCGGTAGCCGATCGCCTTCCCATACGTCGCCCATATGTGGTGGTGGGGATACTGGGTGGATGCGGGTGCTGCTGGTCGAGGACGAGGAGCCGCTGGCCGCGTACATCGCAGCCGGGCTGCGTAAGCACGGCTGCGCCGTGGATGTGGCCCACGACGGTCGGCAGGCGCTGGACAGATGCGACGTCACTCCGTACGACGTGGTGGTCCTGGACCGGGACCTTCCGGTGGTCCACGGCGACACCGTGTGCCGGCTGTTGGCGCAGCGCGGCACCGCCCGGGTGCTGATGCTCACCGCGTCGGGTGCCGTGTCCGACCGGGTGGACGGGCTGGCCCTGGGCGCCGACGACTACCTGGGCAAGCCGTTCGCGTTCGCCGAGCTCGTCGCCCGGGTACATGCGCTGGCCCGGCGCGCCGCGCCGGCCCGCCCTCCGGTGCTGCGCGCGCGGGATGTCGCACTCGATCCGTCCCGGCGCACCGCCGAACGCGACGGCCGGCTGCTGTCGCTGACCCCGAAGGAGTTCGGGGTGCTGGAACGGCTGCTCGCCTCCGACGGTGCCGTGGTGAGCGCGGAGACGCTGTTGGACAAGGTGTGGGACGAGCATGCCGACCCGTTCACCAACGCGGTCCGGATCACGGTCAGCACCCTGCGCCGGAAGCTCGGTGATCCGCCGCTGATCGAAACCGTGACCGGTGCCGGATATCGGATCGCCCGATGACCTGGCGACTGACCGCCCGCAGCCGGCTCACCCTCGTCTACACCGGCCTGGTACTGGCCGCCGGATTGCTGCTGACGGCGCTGACGTATCTGCTGTTGTTTCGCAGCCTGCGGCTGCGTATCGACGAGGCGATGTCCAAGCTGCTGACCCAGGCTGTGCCGGCGCTGCTGGTGTTGACCGCGCTGGCTGGGCTGACCGGCTGGCTGGTGGCCGGGCGGATCCTGCGCCCCATCCGCGCGATCTCCGGTACCGCGGACCGGCTGTCCGCGGAGAACCTGTCCGAACGGGTACCCGTCCGCCAGCCCGCCGACGAACTCTCCGCACTGGCCACCACCATCAACGGCATGCTGGACCGCATCCAGCACGGCATCGCCGAACGCGACCGGATTCTCGACAGCCAGCGCCTGTTCGTCGCCAACGCCGCACACGAACTGCGTACCCCGCTCACCACCATGCGTACCGCCATCGATGTCACCCTCGACGGCGAACCCGACCGGGCCGAACTCATCGCGATGGCCGGCGACATCGCCACCGCGGTCGAAGCCAGCCAGCGCACCCTGGACGGGCTCCTGGTCCTGGCCCGCAGCCAGGCCGGTCCGCTCCGCCGGACGCCCGTGGACCTGGCCGAGGTTGCCGCCGCGACCGTTGCCGCCGCCGGCCGCGCGGCGAACGGGGCCGTCACCCTGCAGGCCGACCTGCGGCCGGCACCGGCCAGCGGCGAGCCGGTACTGCTGGAACGGATGGCCGGCAACCTGCTGGACAACGCCCTGCGCTACAACCACGCCGGCGGACACGTCACGATCACCTCCGGCACCGCGAACGGGCACGCGTTCCTACGGGTGCTCAACACTGGCCCGCCGGTCACACCGGACGAGGAACGACGGCTGTTCGAACCGTTCGTCCGAGGCGCCGCCAACGGCACCCGCGGGGCCGGGCTCGGCCTGTCCATCGTCCGCGCGGTCGTCACCGCACACGACGGAGAGATCTCCGCCACCGCCCGGCCGACCGGCGGCATGGACATCGCCGTACACCTGCCACAGGCCCCTATGTTCGGGTGATGGTCAGCAGACGGCGGCTAGGAAGCACAGCGGCTGCCGGTCCGGGTCGCCGAACACCGGGCCGGGCCGCCAGTCGATCGGGGTGCGGCCGGAGTAGTCGAAGCCAACGAGCAGGCCAGGATCGTCGGGGCGTCGGCGGGCATAAGGCACCGCCCCGGATCCGGGGCGGCTTGCGTTGGTGCCCTGGCCGCGATGGAGGATGGAGCAACGACGACGCGCCGAATGGGTCGGCGCCGACACCAACCCCGCGCCGTTGCTCAGCCGGGATGACCATCGGCTGACCGCACGGGCAGCACCAGCGGCGCAGCGGATCCACTGCTCCGCACCAAACAAGGTCGCCGGCATCGCGACGGAATCCCAACGTATCCGTGGTTGCCCGCTTCCTCAACGACAGGCTGCCCGTCCGACGCGTTGAGCCGGACCCATTCGTCCGCTACGAATCCGTACACTCCGCCAGGAAAAAGGATATATCGATGGTGTCGGTGTGTCCGGCCGTGCCGGGCACGCAGGGACGCGGCAATGGCGGGTGAGCGGGAGGTCGTTGGCTTGCCGGCCCTCGCGACCCTGGCCAGCGGACTCGCCGAGACTCGTCGCGACGCCGTCCGGTTATCTGTTAAGACTCTGTACGATATCGTCCGGGTGATCGATGGACTTCGTGGCATCAGGAAGGGCCGGCGGCATGGCAGAACAGATCATTGTCGCCTTTGAGGGCGAGGGTTCCGGCGTCGACGACCTGTCCTGGGGCCAGCTCGACCTGTGGATGGCGATGCGGCGCCAGAACTCTTGGCTGCCCTTGGGCGGTGCGGTGGCGTTGCCCGCCGGCACCAGCCTCGCCGACGTCGTGGAGAACCTCCGCTACCTGATGAGCCGCTATCAGCCGATGCGTACCCGGCTGCGCTTCGATGCCGACGGCCGGCCGTCCCAAGTGGTTTCCAGCTCGGGTGAGATCGCGCTGGACGTCGTCGATGCGGGCGACGACGACCCGGCGCAGATCGCTGAGGCGATGCGGCGGCGGTACGAGGAGACCGAATACGACTTCGTGACGCAGTGGCCGCTGCGCATGGGCGTGGTGGTGCGAGCGGGGCTGCCGACGCACCTGGTCATCATCATGTGTCACCTGGTCGCCGACGGTTCGGGCGCCGCGCTGATGATAGCCGAGCTCGACGCCCGGGAAACCGCGCCGATCAAGGGGATGCAGCCGCTGGAGCAGGCCAGGTGGCAGCGTTCGCCGGCCGGTGTCCGGCAGAACCAGGCAGCGCTGCGCTATTGGGAACGGCTGCTGCGGACCATCCCGGCGCGCCGGTTCGCCGGCTCGGATGACCGGCGGCAGCCACGCCATTGGCGGGGTGAGTTCAGATCCCTGGCTCTGCAGCTGGCGACGCAGGCGATCGCCGACCGGGCCGGTATGGACGCCTCGCCGGTGCTGATGGCCGTCTACGCGATGGCGCTGCACCGGATGACCGGGATCAATCCGGTGGTGTTCCGGCCCACGGTGAACAACCGATTCCGCCCCGGGCTCGCCGATGTGGTGTGCACCGTCGCCGAAAGCGGTCTCTGCGCGCTGGACGTCGCGGGGGTGCCCTTCCCGGAGGCACTGACGCGGACCCGGCAGGCGGCGATGGCGTCGTACAAGCACGCCTACTTCCATCCGGTAGACGTGGACGACCTGATCGCGAGAGTGGCCCAGGAGCGGGGCCCGGACTTCGACATCGGCTGCTTCTACAACGACCGCCGCATCACCACGCGAGCAGGCTCGGCCGGCCCGACACCGACGTCGGCACAGATTCGCGATGCCCTCTCCGGCAGCCAGACCACGTTCCGCTGGACGATCCGGCAGGACGACCCCTTCGAGAGGCTGTTCGTCCACATCGACGACGTAGCGGACGCCGTGCAGATCACGGTTTTCATGGACACCCATTTCGTCTCGCCCGGCGACGCGGAGGCGTTCCTGTACGGGATTGAAGAGATCGCCGTAGAGGCCGCACTCGAACTGGTACCTCATCCGAGTTGAAGCGTTCTCGGAGGCGGTGCCCCCCGACGCCGAACGGATCGCACAACGGAATGCAAGGAGCGCCATGAGGAGATGGTGCGGGGCCGTGGTCGTCGTCGGGGTGGCGCTGGCCGCCCTGGCAGGAGTCGCCGGGTGCGACGGCAGGGCGGCGGTCGCGCCGGACCCGCCGGGGCCGCTGCCCTCAGGCGTGGCGCCCGAGGCCGTGACGCGGTGGGCGCAGTTCCCGGCGGACCGCACACCGCGGCCGGTCGTACTGCTGGACGAGCTGCCGCTGTCGTCCGGGTACCTCACCATCGTCAGCGTGGGCAACGGCTGGCCACCGATGTCTCATTGCGAGCGCTGCGCTCAACCGGAATCGGGCTAAAATACTATAAGTGCATGTCGGTTCGCTGTCCCGGTTGGTGCGACCGACACCCCCGCCCCGAAGCTTGGGGATCGCGGTCGCCGCCTTGCTGATCGTGGTGGAGACCCTGCTGGCTTACCCACTCCGGCAGGTCATGACACCCTTTTACCCGGGCATGATCTACATCGTCGGGGTGCTGGTGGCCTCGACTGTGTGGGGAATGTGGCTCGGGCTCGCCACCGCGGTGACGAGCACCGTGGCGTTCGTCTTCTTTTACGTTCAGCCCGTCGGCGGGTTCGCCGTCTCCGACATGCGGCAGGTCGTCGGGCTGGCGCTGCTGCTCATCGTCGCGGTGGCCACGAGCGCGGTGGCGGACCTGTCCCGGCTGCGCTCCGTCCAAGCCGGGGAGTCCGATCTCACCGCTGAGACGGCCCGGCTGGTGCTACACGCGGACGATCTGCCCGCGGTGCTGCCCGCGGTCGCGCAGTGCATCGCGCGATCGCTTGAACTGCCGGACGCGGCGATCCACCTCGCCGCCGTCCCCGGTGACGGGCGGCACTTGGCGTTTCCGCTGTGCGCCGGCGCCGCCCAGCTGGGGACCCTGGTGGTGCCGGTCGGCGTGCCCGAGCGGACGGTCCTGCGGCTGCGGCAGCGGGTCGTACCGTCATTGGCGTCGCTGTTGCACGCCGGCTGCGAACGGGCGGCCGTGTTGGACTCGTTGGAGGCAAGCCGGGAGCATCTGCGCCAGTTGGCCGCCGAACAAGCCGCGTTGGGGCGGGTGGCGAACCTCGTGGCGCACGGCGGTAGCCCATCCCAGGTCCTGGACGCGATCACGACGGAGCTGTCCGGGCTGCTCGGCGAGTACGCCACCTGGCTGTGTCGCTACGAACAGGACGGCACGGCCATCGTCGTCTCGACCAACCCGCCCTTCCAGCGGCCGGACCAGATGCGCTGGCCGTTGGAGGGCGAGAACGTCCTGACGATGGTGTGGGCCACCGGCCGCCCTGCCCGGATGGACAGCTTCGAAGCCGCCACCGGCCGCGCCGCCGCGCACGCCCGTGAGCAGGGCATCCGCTCCGCGGTCGGGGTGCCGATCGTCGTCGATGGGCGGCTGTGGGGCATGGCGGGTATCGCGTCCGCCGAGTCCGAGCCGCTGCCACCCGACACCGAGGCTCGCGTCGCGGGCTTCGTGGACCTTGCCGCCACCGCCGTCGCCAACGCCGCCAGCCGGGCCGAGCTCGCCGCGTCCCGGGCCCGGCTGGTCGCCGCCACGGACCAGGTCCGCCAGCGCATCGAGCGCAACCTGCACGACAGCGCACTGCAGCATTTCCTCGCCGTCGCGATGCGCCTCGGCACCGTACAGGCCAGCCTGCCGCCGGAGCAGGAACCGGCCAAGGCGGAACTGTCGGGCGTCCTGTGCGACCTGAACAGTGCCGTGAACGACCTGCGGGAGATCTCGCGGGGCATCCATCCGACGTTGCTGGCCGCGGGCGGTCTCCCACCCGTGTTCAAGGCACTCGCCCGCAGGTCGCCCGTAGCGGTCGACCTCGATCTGCGCACCTGCCCGCGCCTGCCTCCCGTGGTCGAGACAGCCGCGTACCACGTCGTGTCCGAAGCGCTGACCAACGCGGCCAGACACGCCCACGCCTCGGTGGTGCGGGTGCGAGCGGCAACCCGGGACGGCATCCTGCACCTGTCGATCCGTGACGAC
This sequence comes from Dactylosporangium sp. NPDC000555, assembly GCF_040300025.1. Taxonomy (NCBI): domain Bacteria; kingdom Bacillati; phylum Actinomycetota; class Actinomycetes; order Micromonosporales; family Micromonosporaceae; genus Dactylosporangium; species Dactylosporangium sp. NPDC000555. Next base: position 7,706 of record NZ_JBEPDB010000103.1, read on the forward strand.
GGCGTCGGAGGCGCCGATCCGCACCGCGGGACCGGACTCACCGGCCTCCGCGACCGGGTCGAGGCACTCGGCGGCCACCTCACCATGACCAGCCCCGCGGGCGGCGGCACCCTGCTGATGGCCACCATCCCGGCCGCATCCGCAAAACCGGCTGATCGCGACTTCCTGCGGTGGCCGCCTCCGGCCTGAGTCCCAACGTCCGTACCCTGCACCCTCGACGGCCTGTCCCGCGACGAGGTCGGCGCCCTGATCACCCGCACGGCCGGCCGTGAGCCGGGCCCGGAGCTGCTCGACGAGGTGCACCGCCGCACCGGCGGCAATCCGTTATTCCGGGCCCCCGCCTGCAGCAGTTGCTTGTGGAGGCCGGGGTCACAGCCTGCCCGCCGCCGGTCCACGCCCTCCGGTCGTCACCGGCCACGTGAGCACGGGGCTGCGGAACGTCGCGGCTCTCGCCGCGATATCGGCCAGGTCGGGTTCAGCGAGCGTCAGCAGCCCGTACCGGAAGGTGACGCGCCCATTCTGGACCTGCGGGTAGTTCGTGTCCCAGTAGTTGTTGGCCACCCAGCTGAGCAGCAGCGGATCGGGATCCCGTGTGATCGCGTCCGGCGGCGGCCCGAAATGGAAGCCGCCGAACTGGACCAGCGGCGTGTCACGGGTGAGCAGCGCGACCGCGCCATGTCCGTCCCACATCGCCGCCGCCGACTCGACCGTCACCCAACCGCGGGATGCGCCGGGCAGTTGCTCGTCGTCGAGGGTTACCAGCTGTCCGGCGGTGTCGAACACGGCCTGCCATCCCGAGTGCATCGCCAGCGGCACGGCGAAGTAGATGCCGCTGGGCGAGGAGTCTCCGGCGAGGTCGATGTCGACGTCGATGTGGATGACCGGGTCGATCGCGTCGAGAGCGATTCGCTGCGTCAGGCTTCTGGTGCCGGGTGCGGCGAAGCGACGTACCAGCGTGACACGTCCGGGTCGTTCCTCCACGGTGCAGCTCAGCACCCGCTCGGCGGGTTCACGGATCGGCGTCCACGGCTGCCAGCAGGACTCGTCGAGCATCTCCAGTTCCAGGTCCCGCCGATAGAAGGCACGCCGGCTGTCGTCGGCGAGTGGGTCAGGGCGCTCCCGGATGAATGACATCAGGTCGATACCTGAGCGCGGGCGCAGGACGGCGCGACCGGTGGCGCGGTCGACCAGGGAGATGATCCGCCCGGATTCGGGATCGTAGAGCAGCTCGTGGAACGGCGAGGTGATGCGGCCCGTCGAGGCGACGCGGTTGACCGCGGCGGCGAAGTTCAGCTCGCGAGCCGACTGCTGGCGCCGGACGATGTCGTGCTTCGGCTGATCGGGAAAGGCCGGGCCGGGTAGCTCGTCGACGCCGATGATCCGCCAGGTTCGGGCAGGGAGATCGACTGGCCCGAACCATCGGCGTGGTTCGTTCGCAGCGGGAGTGCGCCAGGGCCGGTTCTCGTACGCCATCCGGCTGGCCCGGTAGGTCCGTTCGGTGGCCGGCGTCGGTGCGGCGAACCAGTCGTCGGGGAGGTCGAGGGTGACGCTGCGGTCGTACTCGGTGGGGTTGCAGACCAGGACGCGGGCAATCCGCTTGTCTGCGACGGGGTTGCCCGCGAGGCGATCGAGCGCGTCCATGACGGCGAATGCGGCCAGTTCGTGGCCCCGGTGGGCGCCGGCCTGCTTGATGGCCTCGATGGCCTGTGCCTGGGGGTTTCCCGGTTCGGTGTTCCAGTGGCTCCAGGTGTGCTCGTCGAACAGGTCGACCTGCTCGGCAGCCTGGGCGATGAGGTTTGGGTCGGCTCGCAGGGCCTGCGCGGCCGCCAGGAGCGGTTTGGTCTGCTGGTTCACGGCAGTGGCCACCGGGGTGCTGGCGGCGCCGAAGCTCCAGTAGTCGGTCCAGTCGCCGCGGAGGGTGGGAATGTCGTCGTCGGGTACTCGCAGGACCCGCTCTCTGAGGTCGTCGAAGGTCGCGTATCGGATGCGAGGGCCGCGTTCCTGCTCGTTCCAGCGCCGGATCAGGTCGGGCAGGTACGGGTTCGGCGGCGCGTTGTCCCACATGACGGGGGAGCAGGTCGAGCTGAGATAGACGAAGGGGAGCGGGTAGCCGGTCCGGATCAGCCGCTCGTGGAGGGCGTCCCAGCCTTCGGCCAGGCGCTCCACCGAGTCGTCCCAGGCGTTGAGGAGTTGGTCGAACATGGTGTAGTGGCTGCCGTTGAAGACGCGCAGGTGCCGTCCGGACGGCGCCTGCCAGGCGAAGAGTCCGGGCCGGGGCGTCACGGGCCGGCCGAGGTGCCGGTTGATCGCCGTGACGAACAGGTCGACGCCGGCATCGAGCAGTTCGTCGGCGATCGGCCACGGGACACCGTTGACGTCGTGCTGGCAGGCGACCGGGATGCTCCGGCCGACGACATCTTCCAGCTCGCGCTTGCCGGCGAGCAGCCGCCGGATCCCCGGCCGGTCGATCAGGGCAGTCACGTTCCAGCGCAGCGCGGAGAGCCCGATCCGGCCCTGGTCGCACAGGTCCTTGAAGCGCACGATCTGCTCGGGGGAGGCGTCGGCCAGCCAGCGCCGGACCGGTTCGGTGGCCTCGCAGGTCCATTTCGGCCGGCAGTCTTCCGGGAGGTCGGCTGTCTCTTCGAGCCAGTCTATGGCCTGGGAGATGTATTCGGCCTGGAGCCGCCACAGGATCGGCTGGGAGTGCGTGTAGCCGATATCGAGGTGGCTGTGGTGCAGGACGAGGATCTCCTCGATGCGGGCCGCGTGGTGGATCACTTGGTGGCTCCTGAGGTGAGTCCGGCGATGAACTGCTTTTGCATGGCGAGGTAGCCGGCGACGGGGATGATGGCTGCCAGGAACATCACGCCGAACAGCTGGGCGTAGTTGGTGGTGTATTGGCCGAGTGACAGATACAGCCCGGTAGTAATGGTTTGTCCATGGAGCGGGCCGAGGATGAACTGCGGGTTCATGAAGTCGTTCCAGATCCACAGGGACAGGAAGATCGCGACGGTGGCGGTGGCGGGGCGCAGCAGCGGCATGACGATCGTCCACCAGATGCGCAGCATCCCAGCGCCGTCCATGGCCGCCGCCTCGACGATCTCGCGGGGTACGGTTCGCAGGAATCCGGAGTAGACGAAGACCGCGAAGGACAGATACCCGCCGCCGACGTTGGCCAGGATCAGTCCGGCATAGGTGTGATCCAGGTGCAGGAATGTCAGGATCCTGATCGTGGGCAACAGCACCACCGCGGGCGGGATCATCAGGCCGGCGGCGAAGCCGGCCAGGGCGATCCGGCGGAAGCGCGCCGATCGGAGGGTCAGCCAGAAGCTGAACGCCGCCCCGAGCGGGAGGACCAGCAGCAGCGAGACGATGACGGTGAACGCGGAGTTGGTCAGGCCGATCTGGATGATCTTGTCGGTGCGGGCCAGGGCGTCGCTGAGGTTCTGCGTGGTCGGCGGCACGGGCGGCGCCGACGGGTTGCGGATGATCTGGTCCTGGGTCTTGAAGGCGTTGACGATCGTGAGGTACACGGGGCTGACGAAGGCCAGCGTCAACAGCGCGGCCGCGGCAAGGTGGCCCTTGGCGATCACGGCGCGGCGGTTCCTGCCCCGCACGGGCGCGGTCGGCGTGGCGGTCCGGCGCGGCTTCGAGGTCGTCGTGCTCACAGGTCCACCTCCCGGCGGCGCAGCAGCCCCGTCACCGAGAGCGCGATGACGGCGGAGAGGACCAGCAGGAGCATCGCCACCGCCGAGGCGTAGCCGAACTGGTCGTCGGTGAATGCGAGTTTGACGATGTACAGGGCGGTGGACTGCGTCGCGTTCGCGGGGCCACCGGACGTCAGTGCCGCGATGATGTCGTACAGCTTCAGCATCGTGATCAGCGAGATGGTCACGCTGATCGTCGTGCCCGGAGCCACCATCGGCAGGGTGATGCGCCGGAATCGCTGCCAGCGCCCGGCGCCGTCGACCATGGCGGCCTGATACATGTCCACCGGGACGGACTGCAACGCGGCCAGGTGCACGACGGTGGTGAAGCCGGTCAGCACCCAGGCGCAGACCAGGCCGACCGAGAACATCGCCATGCCCGGGCTGCCCAGCCAGGTGATCGGCCGGTCGATGATCCGCGCGGCGATCAGGAGTTCGTTGAGGATGCCGTCGTGCGCCAGGATGTAGCGCCAGACGAAGCCGACGATGACCCCGGAGAGCACCTGCGGCAGGAAGGCGACGGTGCGCATCGTCCGGAAGCTCAGCGACGTCTTGTTCAGCAGCATCGCGAACCCGATCCCGGCGACGTTGGCCACGATCGTCACCGCGCCGGCCATGACCAGGGTGAAGGTGAGGCTGGCCGTCAAGCGCTCGTCGTGAATCATGTCGGTGTAGTTGTCAAGCCCGACGAAGTTGGCGTGGGCCAGCAGCGGGTTCTCGTCGGTCAGGCTCTTCCAGGCGCTCATGATCACCGGGATGATGATGAACAGCGCATACAGGCCGATGGCCAAGACGGCGAGGGCTCCGAGCGCGGTCTCGCCGCGGTGCCGGCGGGCACGAGTGATCATGGCGCTTCCCTTGGTGAAGGTCGATGAGACGACGAGCCGGCGCCGGGCCTCGATCGGCCCGGCGCCGGTGTCGGGGGTCACTTGGTCGCTTTGTCCCAGGCGGCGTCGAGCTTGGCCATCTGGCCGGCGATGTCATCGGAGTTGTAGAGCGCCTGGCAGGCGGCGTAGTACTCGTCGTTGAGGCCGGAGGGCATCGAGTCGTCGTTGGTCGCCCAGCCGAACGCCGAGACCTTGGTGTTGTCCTTCTGGACGTAGGCGTAGGACTCCTCGAACACCTTGGTGACGGTGACGTTGTAGTCGGCCAGGGTCTTGCCCTTGAGCATCGGGAACGCGCCGTCGCCCTCGATCAGGGCCTTGTGGCTGGCCGGGTCCAGGGACCAGGCCTGGGCGAAGGCGGTCGCCTTGTCCGGGGCGGCGGTCTTGGCGCTGATCGCCATCGAACCGCCGACCGCGAACGGCACGACCAGTGAGCCGTCATCGGTGGGCGTCATGAACGCGCCGAAGTCGTCGGCGTGGTCCTTGGGTACCGAGCCCAGGAACCAGCTGCCCATCATGTACATGGCCGCCTTGCCGGAGGTGAAGTTCGTGATCGAGTCGGCGTACTTGACTCCGAGCGCGCCCTCCTCGAAGTACCCGTTCTTGGCCAGCGACCGGTACTTCGCCACCGCGGTCTGGACGTTCGCATCGCTGAACTTGACCTTGCCCGCGTAGCGGTCCTGCAGCCAGTTCGCGTTCTTGCCAAGCACGTCGGCGGACAGGATGCCGGTCAGTGGCATCGAGGCCGCGAACGGGTCGCCGCCGCCGAGCTCGATCGGGGTGATGCCGGCCGCCTTGAGCTTGGCGCAGGCGGCCGTGAACTCCGACCAGGTCTTCGGCGGCTGGGTGATCCCGGCCTTGGCGAACAGCGTCTTGTTGTAGAAGACCATCGGGATGATCTGCGAGTTGGTCGGCGGGATGTAGACGCTGCCCTTGTAGGCGTTGCCCTTGGGCAGCAGGAAGTTGGCGTCGATCCAGCCCTGGTCATACGGCTTGAGCAGGCCCGCCTTGACGAACGTGGAGGGGGTGATCGACTGTAGGAGGTCCGGGAACTGACCGGAGGCCTGCAGTTGCTTGGCGTAGGCGTCGCGATCGGTGGTCGGGGCGACCAGCTTCCTGACCGTCAGGCCCGGAACAGTCTTCTGGGCGCTGGCGATCGTGGTGTCCCAGAACGATGCGGTCAGGCTGGGGGTTTCGAAGGTGAGGTAGGTGAGGGTGGTCGATCCATCCTTCGCACCGTCGGGCGACGCGGCGGAGCACCCGGCGATCAGAGCAAGCCCGGCGGCGAGGCCGGCCGCGAGCAGACGATTGTGCCGCATGGAAGTCTCCAGGGGGATGATGTGGCCCGACGGGTGGCACGGCTTGGCGCCGGAACCCCTGCGGGATAACGTTATCCCGCAGAGGGTAGGCCTAGGTTTCGGGTATGTGTCAAGCGTCACTCTGTAACGACGCTGTAACGCGATGAGGGAGAACGTGGATGAGCCACGCACAGGGCGGGGGCAACGCCGGCGCGCGGGTCAAGCGGCCGACCATGGTCGATGTAGCACGCGAGGCTGGGGTGGCCCTGCGCACGGTGTCGCGGGTCGTCAACAACGACCCGACGGTCGGGCCCGAATACGTCGCCAAGGTCAAAGCGGCGATCACCGCGCTGAACTTCCGCCCGGACGAGCGGGCGCGTCAGCTGCGTACCGGCGTCACCGGCACGATCGGCGCCGCCGTGCGGCGCATCGCCGAGACCAACCCAGCACTGGCCGCCATCGAGCAGACCGCCCGCAGCGCCGGCCTGACCCTGCTGGCCTCCTCCACGGACTTCGACGAGAGCCGCGAACGCGACATTCTGGTCTCCATGTGCCGGCAACGCCTCGACGGCATCGTCGTCGAGCCGTTCGGCGAAAGTCACAGCTACCTGGAACCCGAGCTCGAGGCCGGCGTGCCGGTCGTGACCATGGACCGGCCGATGAGCGGGCTGCCGGTGGACTGCGTCATGTCCGACAACGCCGCAGGCATCGGCATGGCGTTCCACCACCTGTACCAGCACGGACACCGCCGTATCGCCTACCTCGGCGACAGCGAGCGCGTCTTCTCCGGCCGCGAGCGCGCGGCCGCCTTCCGGACCGCGCTCGTTGCCCATGGGCAGCCGGTGAGCGGCCTGGTGCACCCCGGCGACATCACGGCCGAGCGCGTCGCCGCGGCCCTGGACGCGGTATTGCAGGGCCCCAACCCCGCGACGGCGCTGGTCACCGGCAACCCGGACACCACCATCGCGGTCCTGCGCCGGCTGGGACCGCAGGCCGCCTCCCGCCTCGCGATCGTGGCCTTCGACGACGTCCCCCTCGCGGACCTGCTGCAACCGGCGCTGACCGTCATCGCTCAGGACACCGCGACAATCGGCCGGACCGCGGTCGAGCTGCTCTGCGCCCGCATCGCCGACCCGTCCCGGCCGGTGCAGTCGGTCGTCCTCCCGGTGTCGCTCACCGCACGAGGGTCCGGCGAGGTCCCGGTCCCGGCCACGTCGTCGGCTGCAACGCTGTGACAGGGGTCTTGACAGCGCCGCGCGGCGCGGCCCACTCTTCGAAATAACGTTATTCCTCCGCGAGGCGCGCCGGACAACCACAGCGGGAGGTGCCGTCGTGGATACGAACCCGCTGGAGGTCCGGCTCGAAAGCGGGCTCGAAGCGACGATGCGCGACGGCACCATCCTGCGCGCCGACGTCTACCGGCCGGCCGGCGCAGGTCCGTGGCCGGTTCTGCTGGCCCGCAGCCCGTACGGCAAGCAGGACCCGACCGTGCTCGCCCGGCTCGATCCGGTCAGCGCCGCCGGCCGCGGCTACCTGGTTGTCATCCAGGACTGCCGCGGCCGGTTCGAGTCGCAGGGCGTGTGGGAGCCGCTGGTCCATGAAGGCGCCGATGGCGACCGGCCTCAGGAATACGTGATCGACCTGTGGTCGACGGCGCATGTCTTCCTGCCCGGCCACCGCATGCGCCTACAGATCACCTGAAGCTGCTTCCCCCGGTGGGACCGCAACTTCGGGACTTTGGGCGTGACCGGAGACACCGGCAGCGGCCTGACGCCCTCGGCCCGCATGCCGGTCGCCATCCAGTCCGTTTATCACGACGCGGCAAGACCGTCGCGAATCATCCTTCCGATCTTGCGGACGGAGGCCAACTCGGAGCCGGGCGGCGCCGGCCGCCAAAGCTGAGTGAAGATAACGATATCCCAAAAAGCGCGATCACTGACCTTTACGGCCGTCAATCTACGGAATAACGTTACCTCATCAGTGCGACTGCGTTTCGGCGGCGTGGTTGACGACACCCGACCCGCCGACGCCGCACCCAGGCCCGGCGGGGATCGCGAAAGCGAGAGCATCCGTGAAACACACCCCCAATGCCAGACGCCTGCGCGGTCCCGCCGCCGTGCTGCTGCTGGCCGCCGCCCTGGTCACCGTCATCCGGCCCGGCGCCGCCGCCGCCGACTCGGCCACCGCCAGCCACGCCGCGCGCATCGTCGGCCAGTACACCGGCACCTGGAACACCCCACCGAGCAACCTGACCTCGGGCTCGACCCAGGACGGGCCGATGATGGGTAACGGCGACGTCGGCGTCGTGGAAGGCGGCCCGATCACCAACCAGACCTTCTACATCGGCAAGAACGACTTCTGGTCGTCCACCACCCACGCGATCAAGCCGCTCGGCCGGGTGGTCGTGTCGGCGTCGGGGCTGTCCGGCGCCTCGTACAACGTCGTGCAGGACATCAAGAACGCCGAGGTCCGCGGCACGTACACCTTGGGCGGCCAGACCCTGCGCACCACCAGCTGGGTGGACGCCAACGCGAACCTGTTCGTGACGTCGTTCACGCTGACCGGTGGCAGCACCCAAAGCATCGGCATCACCCTGCAGAACGGCTCCGGCGGGACGCCGGCGGCGTCCAACGACGGCCGGGTGCTCAGCGGCGATGTGCAGGCCGACACCGGCGGCCCCGGCGACCCGCGGGCCCGCATGGCCGCCCGCACCATCGGCGGCTCCCAGTCGATCTCCGGCAACCGGCTGACCCTGACGCTCGCCCCGGGCACCACGTCGACGCTCGTCGTCGGCGTCCAGTCCAGCATCGACACCGGCGGCTACCAGAGCAGCGCGGTGTCGATGGTCACCAACCTCACCCAGACCGACGCCGACAACCACAATGCCTCGCATCGCGGCTGGTGGCAGAACTTCTGGTCCCAGTCGTACGTCGAGATCCCCGACAAGGCGATCGAGAAGAGCTGGTACGGCTCGCTGTACCTGCTGGCCAGCGCGTCACGCAACGGCAAGTACGCCCCGGGCCTGTGGGGCAACTGGATCAGCGGCAACATGGCGTGGAACGGCGACTATCACACCAACTACAACTACGAGGTGCCGTTCTACGCCGCGCTCACGACCAACCACGTCGACCAGGCCGGCAGCTACGACAAGCCGGTGCTGGACTGGCAGTCGCGCGGGCAGCAGCTGGCCGCGCAGAACGGGTTCACCGGCGTCTACTACCCCGTCGGTATCTCGCCCGGCGGCACGAGCGCCGACACGGCCCTGCACAACCAGAAGTCCAACGCCGCGAACCTGGCCAGCAACATGGTGATGCGGTTCGAGTACACCTACGACACCGGCTACGCCAACCAGGTGTACCCGTGGCTGAAGCAGGTCGGCCTGTTCTGGCAGAACTATCTGACCTGGGACGCGGCCCGGAACCGTTACGTGATCACCAACGACGCGCCGCACGAGGGCCAGGCCTACCCGCAGACCAACAGCAGTATGTCGCTGGGCCTGGTGCACCTGCTGTTCCAGGGTCTGGTCGACATGAGCACCGCCCTCAACGTCGACGCGACCACCCGCGTGACGTGGCAGAACATCCTGTCGAACCTGAGCACCCCGGCCACCTTCACCCGCAACGGGCAGACCGTGGTACGCGAGACCGAGGTCGGCAGCGACTTCATCGACGACGGCAACGACATCGCCGCGCAGTACATCTACCCGGGCGGCCTGGTCGGCCTGAACAGCTCGGCAACCGACCTGCAGAACGCCCGCAACACCATCGGCCAGCTCGGCAACGCCTGGCACGGCGGCAACGCGCCGTGCACCTTCTATCCGGCCGCTGCCCGGGTCGGGTACAACCCGTCGACGATCCTGTCGAACCTGCGCACCGAGGCGACCAGCAGCAGCTTCACGAACATGGCCATCCACCACAACGGCGGAGGCCTGGAGAACGTCAACGTGGTCCCGTCGGGCGTCAGCGAGATGCTGCTGCAGTCGTTCCAAAACGACGTCAAGGTGTTCCCCAACTGGCCGTCGAACACCAACGCCAAGTTCGGCGACCTGGCCGCCTACGGTGGGTTCCTGATCTCGGCCGACCTGGAGAACAACGCCGTGCAGTATGTGCGCGCGGTGAGCCAGAAGGGCCGGTCGCTCGTGTTCACCAACCCGTGGCCGGGTCAGACCCTGGAGCTGTACCGCAACGGCGCCTCGGCCGGAACGGTGTCCGGTACCCGGGTCACCGTCACCACCTCGGCCGGCGAGACGCTGCACCTCGCACCGGCCGGCACCTCGTACGCCGAGATCCAGCGCCGCATGGGGCTCGCCCTCGGCGCCGGTGGAAGCGGCGGTGGCGGCGGCAGTGTGAGCCTGCGCGCCCGCGTCAACACCAACATCGTCAGCGCCGACAACGCCGGCACCTCGCCGCTCATCGCCAACCGCACGGCGATCGGCCAGTGGGAGCAGTTCGACCTCATCAACAACACCGATGGCAGCGTGAGCCTGCGCGCCCGCGCCAACAACAACATCGTCACCGCGGAAAACGCCGGTGCCTCGCCGCTCATCGCCAACCGTGCGGCGATCGGCCCGTGGGAAGCGTTCGACCTCATCAACAACAGCGACGGCAGCGTGAGCCTGCGCGCCCGCGCCAACAACCAGTACGTCACCGCGGAAAACGCCGGTGCCTCGCCGCTCATCGCCAACCGCACGGCGATCGGCCAATGGGAGAAGTTCGACCTGATTCGGAACTGACCCGGGTACGACAGACGGACCTGGCGGCGGCCCGGGGCAATGTTCCGGGCCGCCGCGCGTTCGAGCGTGCGTGTCCCGGCGTCCCCGATTGTTCTCCGGACGTTCCGCTACGGTGGAGACGTCATGGATCTCATCGGGCGGGAGCATCCCGCGGGCCTGCTGCGCACGGCGGTTGACCGTGCCCTCGCGAGCCATGGCGGGCTGGTGCTGGTCGGCGGCGAGCCCGGTATCGGCAAGACGACGCTCGTCACGGCCGCCGCCGACGAGGCCCGGCGCCGGGGCGCGCTGGTGCTCGGGGCGGCGTGCTGGGCGTCCGGCAGCGCGCCCGGATACTGGCCGTGGGTGCAGGTCGTGCGCGGGTTGCGCCGCTCGCCCGACGACTGGGAGCTCGCGCGCGAGGCCGCGGAGCCGGGTCTGCGGCGCCTGCTGGGCGAGGCGCCGACCATCGAGGCCCCGACCACCGGGATCCGTGGCGCCGACGACGACGGCGTCGGTGGAGCGGACCGAGGCGACAGCGACGAGGAGGCGTTCGCGCTCCACGACGCCGTCACCACCGCCCTGGTCGCTGTCTCGCAGCGGCGGACGGTCGTCGTCCTGCTCGACGACCTGCACTGGGCCGACCCGGCCTCGATGCGGCTGCTGCAGTTCGCCGCGCAGCACACCTGGTTCGAGCGCCTGCTGCTCATCGGCACCTACCGTGACGCCGAGGTCGAGTCGGCCGACCACCTGCTGCGGCCGCTGCTGCTGCCGCTGACCGCCAAGGCGACCACGATCACCCTCGACGGCCTGTCCCGCGATGAGGTCGGCGCCCTGATCACCCGCACGGCCGGCCGTGAGCCGGGCCCGGAGCTGCTCGACGAGGTGCACCGCCGCACCGGCGGCAATCCGTTCTTCGTCGAGCAGACCGCCCGGCTGTGGCGCGTCGACGGTGAGGCCGGTGCCATCGCGCCCGGGGTGCGGGAGGCCGTGCGGCAGCGGCTCGCGCAGCTGCCCGCCGCGGTCGTCGAGGCGCTCACCGTAGCCGCCGTGCTCGGCCGCGAGTTCCACCGGCAGGTGCTCGCCGACTGCGTGCCCAGCCCGGCCGCGGAGACCGACCGGCTGTTGGGCCGAGCGGTCACCGCGCGGCTCGTGGTCTCCCGCAGCGGCGGGCGGTTCGCCTTCGTGCACGATCTGGTCCGCGAGACCCTGTACGACGGGCTGGGCGACGAGGACCGGCGCGCCCGGCACGCCGCCGTGGTCCGGGCCGCCGACCGCTCGGCGGCGCTGGCCGAGCGGCTGCTGCCCGGTGAGCTGGCCGGGCACGCCTGGCTCGCCGGTCCCGGCGTCGACCCGGCGCACGCCACCGACCTGCTGCTCGTGGCCGCCCGGGCGGCCACGCGCCGGCTCGCGTCGGACGAGGCGGTGATGCACTACCGGCGCGCGCTCGACGTCGTCGCCGACCCGGCGCAGCGCACCAAGACGATGGTGGAGCTCGGCCAGACCCTGCGGCACCACTACGGCGACCGGACGGCGGCCGAGCGGCTCATGGCCGAGGCCGCGGCGATCGCGCTCGACCTCGACGACCCGGTGGTCCTCGCCCGCGTGGCCATCACGGTGTACCGGTACCGGCACTCCTCGGACAGCACCACCGACCCGGAGCGGCTCCTCCGCGAGGCGCACCGCCGCCTGATCGGCGAGCCCGCGAGCGCCGCGGCACCCGGAGCCCTCGTCACCGACCTCATCACGGCCACCGAGACGCTCGCCCGCAAGGGCCAGGACGACGAGGCGCTCACCTTCACCCTCTGGGCGCGGCACGACACCACCTGGGGGCTCGGCACGGCCGCCGACCGGGCGGCGCTCACCGCCGAGATCCGCGACGTGGCCCGCCGCACCGGCGATGTGGAGACCGAGCTGTGGGCGACCTCGCTGCGCTGGGTCGCGCTGCTGGAACTCGGCGACCCGGGCTACTACCGGGAGTTGACGGCCCTGGCCACGCTCGGTCGGGGGGAGGACCTCGCGTCGTACCGGATGATGCTCGCCATCGACGGCGGGGTCGTCGCCGGGTTCCGCGGCGACTTCGCCGAGGCCGACGCGTGTTACACCGAGCTGGAGTCGTTCGGCGAGTGGACCGACGGCGACTACGCGTTCACCACCCCGCACCTGCGGTGGGCGTGGCTGTTGCCACAGGGCCGGTTCGCGGAGATCGACGCGCTGCTCGACCGGCCCGACCTGCCCGACCGCGACTACGTGCAGCTGCTGCGGGCGATCACGGCGGCCGAGCGCGGCGACGCCGGTACCGCCGCAAGGCTCACCTCTGCCATCGAGGCCGCCGGCGTGCGGTACGGTCGCGCCGTCTCCCCGCTCTGGCACCGCCTCCGGGCCGAGGTCGCCGCCGCCTCGGGCGACCACGGCCGGTGCGCCGAGGTGCGCGAGGTGCTGCGGCCGTACCGCGGGCAGTGGCTGGTCGCGCTGTTCGGCTGCGACGTCAGCGGCCCGGTGGACCACTGGCTGGCGCGGCTCGACCTCGCCGAGCGGCGCTGGGACGACGCCGTCGCCGGCTTCCGCGCCGCCGGCGAGGCCGCCGACCGGATGGGTTCGCGGCACTGGTCGCTGCTGGCCCGCGCCGGGCTCGTGGAGGCGCTGTCGGGCCGCGGCCAGACGGAGGAGGCAGCCGCGCTGCGGGCTGCGGTGGCCGAGCAGGCGCGGGCGCTTGGCATGCCGCACGTCGCCGGCCGGCTCGGCGCGCAGACAGCGGCACCGGCGCACGAGCCGCCACCCGCCGACCACGAGTTCCGCTTCGACGGGGCGGTCTGGCGGCTCGCATACGCCGGGACCATCGTCCACCTGCCCGACGCGAAGGGCCTGCACGACCTGCGCCTGCTGCTGAGCCGCCCCGGCGTGGACGTGCCGGTCGCCGAGCTGCTCGACCCGTCCGCCGGCCCCGAGCTGGCCGCCGCCCACCGGCTCGGCGGCGACCCGGTGCTCGACGACGAGGCGAAGACGCGGTACCGGCACCACCTCGGTCTGCTGGACGAGGAGATCGACCGGGCCGCGATGCGGGGCGACGAGCCGCGGCTCGCCGCCCTCGACGCCGAGCGCGCGGCGCTGCTGGAGCAGCTGCGGGCGGCGGCCGGCCTGGCCGGGCGCACCCGCCGCCTCGGCGACGAGGCCGAGCGCGCCCGCAAGACGGTCACCGCCCGCATCCGCGACACGCTGCGCCGCCTCGACGAGCGCCACCCGGCCCTCGCCGCGCACCTGCGCGACACGGTGTCGACCGGTAGCGCGTGCTCCTATCGCACGCCCTCGCCGCCACCGTGGCGCCTCTGAGTCAGCGGCGGTTGTAGCGGTACATCGTGAGCGTGCCGAACACCACCAGGAAGCCGGCGCTCCACAGCAGCAGCCACATCGTGTTCGACGGGTCGGACGAGCCGGACATGACCGCCCGCACGGCCGCCACCAGTTGGCTGACCGGGTTGACGTTGACGAACGCCTGCAGCCAGCCGGGCATGGTGGCGGGGCTGACGAAGACGTTGCTGAGGAACGTCAGCGGGAACAGGATCATCATGCTCACGCCCATCACGGACTTCTCGCTGCGCAGGACGAGGCCGAAGTACGTCCACACCCACGAGAACGCGAAGGAGAAGACCAGCAGCAGGCCGATCCCGGCGAGCACGCCGACCACGCCGCCGTCCGGGCGGAATCCGAGCACCAGGCCGATCCCGAGGATGACGAACGCGGCCAGGACGTAGCGCAGCAGGTCGCCGAGGATCATGCCGACCAACGCGGCGGGACGCCAGACCGGCAGCGTCCGGAACCGGTCGAAGACGCCCTTCTCGATGTCGGTGTTGAGGCCGACCCCGGTGTACATCGTGATCATTACGACGCTCGTGACCATGATGCCGGGCAGGAAGAACTGGAGGTACTCACGCGGGCTGCCGGCGAGCGCGCCGCCGAACAGGTACGTGAACATCAGCACCATGATGATCGGGAACGCCGTCACGTCGAACAGCTGCTCCGGCACGTGCTTGATCTTCAGCATCGCCCGCCAGCCGAAGGTCATCGACGCCGTCAACGCGCTCGGGCGGGGCGGGCGCGCCTCCGGGGCGAGGACCGTGGCGAGGGCCTCGGCCGAGGGCACGAAGACGGTCGGCGCTCGCCCGCTCGACGTTGCAACCTCGGTCATGCTGCCTCCGCTCCGCTCCGGCCGCACGAGCTCCACCCTGAGCCCATGATGATCGGCCTCCTCCGCTTCGCTCCGGAACCGCTCATCGAGCTACCTCCAACTGTTCGTCCCGCTCGCCGGCCGGCTCCGCGGGGTGGTCGGTCAGGGCCAGGAAGACCTCGTCCAGGCTGGGCTGGCCGAGGGAGAAATCGTCGACGACGATGCCGGCGCGAGCCAGGTCACCGAGCGCCCGCGCGGCCTGTTCGCTCGCGTCGAGGTCGGAGCCGGCCCCGCCGACCCGTGCGGTCAGTGCCACCGGGTCGGCGTCCAGCTGTACGGGGACGCCGAGGGCCGCCTGGAGTACCGTTTCCGCCTCCGACCGCCGTCCGGGATCCCGTAGCCGCACGTGGACGGTGCCGGAGCCGACCGACGACTTCAGCTCGCCGGGCGTGCCCTCCGCGATCACCTTGCCGTGGTCGACCACCGCGATGCGGCCGGCGAGCTGGTCCGCCTCGTCGAGGTACTGCGTGGTGAGCAGCACCGTCGTGCCGTGCGCGACCACCGCGCGGACGATCTCCCACACCTGGTTGCGGCTGCGCGGGTCGAGGCCGGTCGTCGGCTCGTCGAGGAACAGCAGGTCCGGGGTGCTCAGGATGCTCGCCGCGATGTCGATGCGGCGGCGCATGCCGCCCGAGTACTTCTTCACCTGCCGCGCGGCCGCGTCGGTCAGGCCGAATGCGGCGAGCAGCTTCTCGGCCCGCTCGCGGGCGGCCGGCTTGCGCAGCCCGAGCAGGCGGCCGAGCAGCACGAGGTTTTCGAAGCCGGTCAGGTCCTCGTCGACCGACGCGTACTGCCCGGTCAGGCTTACCCGGGCCCGGACCGCGTCGGCCTCGGCCACGACGTCGTGCCCGAAGACCCGGGCCCGCCCGCCGTCGGGGCGCAGCAGGGTCGCCAGCACGCGGACCGCCGTGGTCTTGCCGGCGCCGTTCGGCCCGAGCAGGCCGTAGACGGTGCCGGCGGGGATGCGCAGATTCATGCCGTCCAGTGCGCGGTTCTCGCCGAACGTCTTCGTCAGGCCCTCGGCCTCGACGGCCACGCCCGTGGTGCGTTCACTCACGGATGCAAACCTTCCTCTTCGTCTTCGTCACTGTCTCAGTTCACATAGGGCCGCACTGCGCGGCCCTCGCGGAGCGTCATGCCCCACCACCACAGCTCGTCGAGCAGCAGCCGGCAGTCCTGCCGCAGCCGGTCCAGGCACTCCGCCCGCTCGTTGTACGGGTTGAGCAGGTCGAACGCGACGGTATCGCGCACCGTGACCGCGTGCAGCGCGGTGAAGACCGTCCGCAGCCCGTCCACCGCGTGCAGCCCGGTCGACCGGCACCCGTACGACACGAAGCCGACCGGCTTGGCCTGCCACTCGTCGTACGCGTAGTCGATCGCCTGCTTCAACGAGGCCGGGAAGCTGTGGTTGTACTCCGGGGTCACGACGACGAACGCCTCGGCCCGGTTGATGTCCTGCACGAACGACCGTATCGCCGCGGTAGGCTCCGCCGGGTAGCTGCCGGGAAACTCGTACGCGGCGAGGTCGACGACGGTCACCGCCAGGTCGTCCCGCCGCATCGCCTCCTCGGCGAACCGGCGGCCGATGGTCTCGCCCGCGCGACCCTCGCGCGTGCTGCCGATGATCACGGCGAGCTGGAGCGGTGCCATGCTGCCTCCTCGGGGTCGGTCACCCCTTTGGCGCTAGACGCCGCCCGGCGCCCGCTAGATCGAATCTCGCGGGACTTCGCTTACTCAGATCGACTCACCGCGGTGACTTCCCGGTCTTCGAGGGAGTCGATGAGCCGGGTCAGGAGTTCTTCCAGGAGGTCGCGTTCGCCGGCGGCTGTCGCCAGAGTTGCCATGCTGGCGTCGATCCGTTGGCTGACGCGCTGGTGGAGCCTGCGACCGCGGGGGGTGAGGTGGGCGCGGATGCGGCGCCGGTCGATCTCGTCGCCCCGCCGGTACACCAGGTTGTCGTCGACGAGGTGGTCGAGGAGTTTGGTGAGCGTGGCGGGTGGGAGGAACGCGTGCTCGGCGAGCTCGGTCATGTGGTGGCCGGCGCCGTCGGAGAGCAGGGTGATGACGCGCCAGGCGTCGAGTGAGCAGCCCTCGGCGGCGAGGATTGTGGACAGACGCCGGCCCAGCAGCCGCTCGGCCCGCGTCAGTAGCTGTATCAAGTCCTGGGGCTGACGCGTGCGCCGCGTGGTCATCGGATTCCTTCCGCGGATACTCCGGCCTTCAGGCCGGAGAGGAAACGGGACCCCTGCGGAGCAGGGTAGAGGAAGCCGATCCGCCGCCAAAACGGATTGGCGTATGCCAGCGCGTCACAGCAGTGTTCACTGATGAGCGTGTTAGCTTGTGAGCCATGACCGCGGCCGTGAAGCGGGCATTCAAGTACCGTTTCTACCCGAGTCCCGGGCAGTCAGTCGAGCTTGCCCGGACGTTTGGCTGCGTCCGGCTGGTTTACAACATGGCGTTGCAGGCCCGGACCGAGGCGTGGACGTTGCGGCAGGAACGGGTCAGCTACACCACCACCAGCGCGATGCTGACCGCGTGGAAGAAGACCGAGGAACTGGCGTTCCTCAACGACGTCTCCTGCGTGCCGTTGCAGCAGACGTTGCGGCACCTGCAGGCGGCGTTCGCGAACTTCTTCGCTGACCGGGCCCGCTACCCCCGGTTCAAGAGCAAGAAGAAGTCCCGGAAGTCGGCGGAGTACACGACCAGCGCGTTCCGGTACCGCGACGGCCAACTCACGTTGGCGAAGATGACCGAACCCCTGCACATCGTGTGGTCCCGGCCCCTGCCCGACGGCGTGTCCCCATCTACCGTGACCGTGTCGCAGGACGCGGCCGGGCGCTGGTTCGTGTCCCTGCTCTGCGACGACCAGATCGAGCAAATCCCGACCACGGACGCGGCGGTCGGGATCGACGCCGGCCTCGACAGCCTGCTCACCCTGTCCACCGGGGAGAAGATCACCAACCCGAAGCACGAGCGCTCCGACCGGGCGCGGCTGGCCCGCGCCCAACGGAACCTCGCGAAGAAGGTGCAGGGTTCCGCCAATCGGGCGAAGGCCCGGCGTAAGGTCGCCCGCGTCCACGCCCGGATCGCCGACCGGCGCCGCGACCACCTGCACAAGCTGACCACTCGGCTCGTTCGTGAGAACCAAACGATCGT
>NZ_JBEPDB010000104.1:0-25434 GCF_040300025.1 Dactylosporangium sp. NPDC000555
GCCGGCATCTCCTCCTTCGGCATCAGCGGCACCAACGCCCACCTCATCCTCGAAGAACCACCCACCACCAACACCAACACCCCCACCGCCGAGCCGGTCGAGCAGCCGCTCGCCTTCGTTCTCAGCGCCCGCTCGGAGACGGCCTTGCACCGCCAGGCGGACCGGCTGGCCGGGTTCCTCGCGGACCACCCGACGGTCCCGCTGGCATCGGTGGCGCGGTCGCTGACCGGCCGGGCACGTTTCGACCAGCGGGCGGTGCTGGTCGCCGAAGGCCACGGCGAGCTGCGCCAGGCACTGACCGCGCTGGCCGCCGGCATGGCGGGGCCCGGCGTGGTCACCGGTACGGCTGGCCGGCCCGGACCGACCGTGTTCGTGTTCCCCGGACAGGGCTCGCAGTGGACCGGTATGGCCCGGGCGCTGATGGCCGAATCGCCGGTGTTCCGGGAACGCATCCACGAATGCGCGGCGGCGCTGTCGGCGTACGTCGACTGGGATCTGGTCGCCACGCTGAGCGGAAGCGAAGCAGCCGCCGACCTCGACCGTGTCGATGTGATCCAGCCGGCGCTGTGGTCGGTGATGGTGTCGCTGGCCGCGGTGTGGGAGTCCTGGAGTGTGCGGCCCGACGCCGTGATCGGTCACTCCCAGGGAGAGATCGCCGCGGCGGTCGTGGCCGGTGCGCTCACCATCGGCGACGGCGCCCGCGTGGTCGCCCTGCGCAGCCAGGCGCTGCGGGCCATCACCGGTCCGGGCGGCATGGCCTCGGTGCCGCTGCCCGCCGATCGGGTACGCGAGCGCATCGCCGGCACGGACGTGAGCATCGCCGCGGTCAACGGGCCGTCGGTGACGGTGCTCTCCGGGTCGGCCGTCGAGCTGGCGGAGCTGGTCGCCGCGTACGAGGCCGATGGGGTCCGGGCCCGGATCATCCCGGTGGACTACGCGTCGCACTCTGCGCACGTCGACGCCATCCGCGACGAGGTGCTGCGACTGCTCGACGGCATCCAGCCGCGGACCGCGCCGATCGCGTTCTACTCCACCGTCGAAGCGGAGCGGGTGGACACCGCCGGGCTGAGCGCCGACTACTGGATGCGCAACCTGCGGCAGACGGTCCGCTTCGGGGCGACCGTGGAACGGCTGCTCACCGACGGGTACGGCGTGTTCGTCGAGTGCAGCGCCCACCCGGTGCTGACCGGCGGGATGCAGCAGGTCGTGGAGGCGTCCGGGGCCGACCGGGTCGTGGTCGGATCCCTGCGCCGCGACGACGGCGGGTTGCGCCGCATGCTCACCTCCGTGGCCGAGCTACACACCGGCGGCGGCCGGGTCGACTGGGGCAGGGTGCTGCCCGCGGCGCCGTTGACGCAGCTGCCGACGTACGCCTTCGAGCACGCCGGCTACTGGATGCCGGCCGCCACCGGGACCGCCGCGGCCGGCGACGGCCCGCACCCGCTGCTCACCGGTGTGGTGGAACGCGCCGACGGGCAGGGTGTCCTCTTCACCGGGCAGCTGTCGGCCCGGTCGCAGAAGTGGCTCGCCGACCACGCGGTCTTCGGCAGTGTGCTGCTGCCGGGCGCCGCGTTTGTGGATCTCGCGGTCCGGGCCGGTGATCACGTCGGCTGCGGCACCATCGAGGAACTGATCATCGACGCGCCCCTGGTGGTGCCGGACGGTGCGGTGGTGGCGCTGCAGGTGCTGCTCGCCGAGCCGGACGAGCAGGGCCGTCGCCATTTGGAGGTCTACGGGCAGGCGGGCGACGCACCGTGGCGGCGACACGCGGTGGCGACCATGGTCGCGGCCCGGCCGGAGGCCACCGCGGCCGGCTGGGTGTGGCCGCC
The DNA here is from genome assembly GCF_040300025.1 of Dactylosporangium sp. NPDC000555. Classification (NCBI taxonomy): domain Bacteria; kingdom Bacillati; phylum Actinomycetota; class Actinomycetes; order Micromonosporales; family Micromonosporaceae; genus Dactylosporangium; species Dactylosporangium sp. NPDC000555. The sequence continues at coordinate 1,830 of NZ_JBEPDB010000104.1, forward strand.
GGATCACACCGTCGACATGCCGGTAAGCGACGCCTATCCGGCCCTAGCCGGGCTGGGGCTGCAGTACGGTCCGGCGTTCCAGGGGCTGCGGGCGGTCCGCCGCGGCGGCGCGGACGTCTACGTCGAGGCGGAGCTGCCCGACGCGGCCGGTGCCGGCGACTTCGGCATCCATCCGGCGCTGCTCGACGCGGTCCTGCACGGGCTGGCGTTCAGCGCGGACGGCGCCGAGACGCGGCTGCCGTTCTCCTGGTCCGGGGTGACGCTCAGCGCGGTCGGCGCGGGCCGGGTCCGGGCCCGCATCTCCCCGGCCGGCGAGGACGCGTACACGCTGGACGTCGTGGACGCCGCCGGGGCTGCGGTGTTGCGGGTGGATGCGCTGGCGGTGCGGCCGATGCGCCCGGCCCAAGTCGCCGAGCCGGCCGCCGACGACCTGCTCGCCCTCGACTGGGCGCCCACGCCCGGCGTCCTGGAGGCCGCCGAGCCGGGTGCGGCGCCGACCCTGCTCGGCGGCGACCCGCTGGGCCTGGCCGACCTGTGGCCGCAGGTCCGCCAGGCCACCTCGGTCGACGACACGGTCGCGCACGGGGACGCCGCGGGCGCGGTGCTCACGGTGGTGTCCGGCGAGCCGGTGCGCGAGGCGCTGGAGCGGGTGCTGGCACTGCTGCAGGCGTGGATCGACGACGAGCGGCTGGCCGACCGGCGACTGGTCGTGGTTACCCGTGGGGCGCTGGCCACCCACCCCGGCGAGGAGGTGGCCGACCCGGCCGCGGCCGCGGTCTGGGGTCTGGTCCGGTCGGCGCAGACCGAACATCCGGGCCGGTTCGTGCTGCTCGACGTGGACGGGCGTGACGCGTCGCTGAGTGCCATGGCGGCGGCGGTCGCGTCGGGGGAGTCGCAGATGGCGCTGCGCGCGGACACGGTGCTGGTGCCCCGGTTGCGGCGGGCCGCCGACCTGGCCGGGCTGCCGGTCCCGGACGGTGACGAGCCGTGGCAGCTGGACGCGTCGGTGAAGGGCAGCCTGGACCGGCTCGCGCTGGTCCCGTGCCCGGAGGCGAACGCCCCGCTGGCCGAGGGCCAGGTACGCCTGGCGGTCCGCGCCGCGGGCCTGAACTTCCGGGACATCCTGATCACGCTGGGCATGGTCGTCGACGACGGCCGGCCGGCCGCGTCCGAGGGCGCCGGGGTGGTCCTGGAAGTCGGCCCAGGTGTCACCGGGCTGCGCCCCGGCGACGAGGTGATGGGGCTGATCGGCCGGATCGGGCCGGTGTCGGTGGCCGACAGCCGGCTGCTGGCGCCCAAGCCGGCGAGCTGGACGTTCGCCGAGGCGGCCGGGGCGCCGGTGGTGTTCCTGACCGCCCTGTACGGACTGCGCGACCTGGCCCGGGTGCGGTCCGGTGAGCGGCTGCTGATCCACGCCGCCACCGGCGGCGTCGGGATGGCGGCCACCCAGCTGGCGCGGCACTACGGCCTGGAGGTGTACGCCACGGCGAGCCCGGCGAAGTGGGACACGCTGCGGGCCATGGGCTATCCTGCCACGCACATCGCCTCCTCGCGCACCCTGGACTTCGAGCAGGCGTTCGCCGGCGGTGTCGACGTGGTGCTCAACAGTTTGGCGGGCGACTACGTGGACGCCTCGCTGCGGCTGCTCGGCGACGGTGGCCGATTCATCGAGATGGGCAAGACCGACATCCGGGACGCCGCCGAGGTGGCCGCGGTCCACCCGGGGGTGCGCTACGCGGCGTTCGACGTGATGGACCCGGGCCCCGACTACGTCCATAGCATGCTGCGGGACCTGCTGGAACTCGCCGAGCAGGGGGTGGTCACCCCGCTGCGGATGACCGCCTTCGACATCCGGCAGGCCCCGGCCGCGTTCCGGTACCTGAGCCAGGCCCGCCACACCGGCAAGGTGGTGCTCACCCTGCCGACCCCGTTCGACACGCGGGGCACGGCGCTGGTCACCGGGGCGACCGGCACGCTGGGCGGGCACATCGCGCGGCACCTGGTCACCCGGCACGGGGTGCGTAACCTGCTGCTCGTCAGCCGGCAGGGACCGCGGCACCCGTCGGCCGCCGCCCTCACCGCCGAGCTGGAGGGTCTCGGGGCACACGTCACCCTCGCCGCCGCCGATACCGGGGACGCCAAGGCGCTGCGCCGGCTGCTGGACGGCATCGACCCGCGGCATCCGCTGTCCACGGTGGTGCACACCGCCGGGGTGCTCGCCGACGCGACCGTCGACCGGTTGACCGGTGATCTGATCGGTACGGCGCTGCGGCCCAAGGCCGACAGCGTGGACAACCTGGACCGGCTGACCCGCGACCATCCGCTGACGCACTTCGTGGTGTTCTCGTCGGCGGCTGGGACGATGGGCACCGCCGGACAGGGTGCCTATGCGGCGGCGAACGCGTACCTCGACGCCGTGGCCCAGCGGCGGCGGGCCCGTGGCCTGCCGGCGGCGTCGATCGCGTGGGGGTTGTGGGCCGACGCCAGCGGCATGACCGGGCATCTGTCCGACACTGACCGGCAGCGGATGGGCCGCGGCGGTTTCCTGCCGCTGGCCACCGAGCAGGGCCTGGACCTGTTCGACGCGGCGATCACCGCCGACCGGGCGGTGGTGGTGGCGGCCCGTACCGACATGCAGGCGCTGCGTGAACACGCCCCGGCGCTGCTCGGGGTGCTGGACCGGCAGCCGGTCCGGCGGGTGGCCGATTCGGCCGGTGCCGATGGCGCCTCGGCGTTGCAGGCCCGGCTCACCGGCCGGACCCGTACCGAGCAGACGGGGCTGCTGGCCGAACTCGTCCGCGACAGTGTCGCCGCGGTCCTAGGGTTCAGCGGTGCCACCCCGGTGCACAGCGACCGGACGTTCAAGGAGCTGGGCTTCGACTCGCTCACCGCGCTGGAGCTGCGCAACCGGCTGAACGCGGCGACCAGGCTGCGGCTGCCCGCCACCCTGGTCTTCGACCACCCGACGGTCGACGCCCTGGCCGGGCACCTGTGTGACCTGGTGGCTCCGGAGCCGGTCGTCCCGGCCGCCACCGTCCTCTCCGAACTCGACCGGTTCGAGGCAGTGCTGGCTGACCTCGAAACCGACGACGACCAGCATCAGCGCATCGCGGCACGCATCCAGGCCCTGCTGTGGAAGTGGAACAGCGGCCAGTCCGGTGCCGGCGACAACCCGGCCGACTCCGTCGACCTCGATCTCGTCAGCGACGACGACCTGTTCCACGTCCTCGACAACGAGCTGGGCCTGGGTCAATGAATCCGCAAACGACGAGAAGGGCGGCCGCCATGCCGGACAACACCAACGAACAGACCCTTCGGGAATACCTCAAGCGCGCCACCAACGAGTTGCGCAGCACCCGGCGGCTGCTCGCCGAACAGGAGGAGCGGGCGCACGAGCCGATCGCCGTCGTCGCGATGAGCTGCCGCTTCCCCGGCAACGTGGACAGCCCGGAGCAGCTGTGGGAGGTGCTGGCCGAGGGCGGCGACAAGCTGTCGGACTTCCCCGAGGACCGGGGCTGGGACAACGCGGCGATGTACGACCCGGAGCCCGGCCTGCCGGGGAAGGTCTGCACCCAGCGCGGTGGCTTCGTCGACGGCGCGATGGACTTCGACGCGGGATTCTTCGGGATCAGCCCTCGGGAGGCGCTGGCCATGGATCCGCAGCAGCGGCTGCTGCTGGAGACGTCGTGGGAGGTGTTCGAGCGGGCGGGACTGGACCCGACCGTGGTCCGCGGCAGCCGTACCGGTGTGTTCCTCGGTGTCATCGCCCAGGGGTACGGCGGCACGGATCCCCGCGACGCCACCGAGGACCTCGAGGGGTATCTGCTGACCGGCACCACGCCCAGTGTGGCGTCGGGGCGGGTGGCGTACACCTTCGGTCTGGAGGGCCCCGCGGTGTCGATAGACACCGCCTGCTCGTCGTCGCTGGTGGCGCTGCACCTGGCGGTGCGGGCACTGCGCAGCGGCGAGTGCACGATGGCGCTGGCCGGCGGCGCGACCGTGATGTCGACGCCCGGCATCTTCCTGGAGATGAGCCGCCAACGGGGGCTGGCCCCGGACGGCCGGTGCAAGGCGTTCGCCGACGCGGCGGACGGCACCGGCTTCTCCGACGGTGTCGGGGTGGTGCTGCTGGAACGGCTCTCCGACGCCCGCCGGCTGGGTCATCCGGTTCTCGCGACGGTCCGCGGTACCGCGCTCAACCAGGACGGCGCCTCCAACGGGCTGACCGCGCCCAGCGGCGCCGCACAGCAGAAGGCGATCGAGCAGGCCCTCGCCGACGCCGTGCTGACCGGGCACGACGTGGACGTTGTGGAGGCGCACGGCACCGGTACCCGGCTCGGTGACCCCATCGAGGCGAATGCGCTGCTGGCCACCTACGGGCGCGACCGGGACCCGGCGCGGCCGCTGTGGCTGGGATCGGTCAAGTCCAACCTGGGCCACACCCAGGCCGCCGCCGGGGTGGCGGGCCTGATCAAGATGGTGCTGGCCATGCAGCACGGCCTGCTGCCGCGGACCCTGCACGTCGATACGCCCACCCGGCACGTGGAGTGGGACGGTTCCGGCGTACGCGTACTGACCGAGGCCCGGCCGTGGGACACGGCGGCGGACCGGCCGCGCCGAGCCGGGATCTCCGCGTTCGGGATCAGCGGCACCAACGCCCACGTGATACTGGAGGCCCCCGACCGGCTCGCCGCACCGGAACCGGCCGGCCCCCCGCAGCCGCGGCCGGTCGCCGTGCCGTTGTCGGCCCGCTCGGAGCCGGCGCTGGCCGCCCAGGCCGCGCGGGTGCGGGCCCTGCTCGCCGACCCCGCGGTCACCGAGGCCGACCTGGGCTACTCGCTGGGGCTGTCGCGGGCCGCACTGGACTACCGGGCCGTCGTGGTGGCCGAGCAGCGGGAGGAGCTGCTCGCCGGCCTAGACGAGGTCGCCGGGACCGGGCTGCCAGGCGCCACGGTGGTCCGCGGCACCACCGGCCCGGCCGGCAAGACCGTCTTTGTCTTCCCCGGCCAGGGTTCCCAGTGGATCGGCATGGCCGTCGGGCTGCTGAACAGCTGCGAGCCGTTCGCGGCCCGGCTGCACGAATGCTCCCGGGCGTTGCAGGCGTACGTGCCGTGGTCGCCGATCGACGTGCTGCGCGGGACGTCGGGCGGACCGGACCTGGACCGGGTCGACGTGGTGCAGCCGCTGCTGTGGGCGATGATGGTGTCGCTGGCCGAGGCGTGGCGGTCGTACGGCGTACAGCCGGACGCCGTGGTCGGGCACTCGCAGGGCGAGATCGCCGCCGCCTGTGTGGCCGGCGCCCTGTCGCTGGAGGACGGCGCCCGGGTGGTGGCGCTACGCAGCCAGGCGCTGTCGGCGATCGCCGGGCGCGGTGGCATGGTCTCGCTGGCGGTGCCGGCCGCCGACGTCCGCGAGCTGATCTCCGCCTGGGACGGACGGATCGGGGTCGCGGCCGTCAACGGCCCGGCGGCCACCGTCGTCTCCGGTGACGGCGACGCTCTCGCCGAGCTGATGGTGGTGTGCGAACGCGACGGTCTGCGCGCCCGCACCGTCCCGGTGGACTACGCCTCGCACGGCCCGCACGTCGACGCCATCCGGGACCGCCTCGCCGAGGTGCTGGCCGGCATCACCTCGCGGCCGGCCGACGTGGCGTTCTGCTCGACGGTGACCGGCAGCGTGATCGACGGGGCGTCGCTGGACGCCGGCTACTGGTTCACGAACCTGCGGCAGCCGGTCGAACTGGAACGGGCGGTACGGCAGCTGGCCGCCGACGGCTACCGCATGTTCGTCGAGTGCAGCCCGCACCCCGTGCTGACCTCCGCTGTCCAGGGCACCGTGGACGACCTGGGGCCGGCGGTCGGCCAGGTCACCGTGGTCGGCACTCTGCGCCGTGACGATGGCGGCCCGCGCCGGCTGCTGACGTCGCTGGCCGAGGCGTGGGCCGGGGACGCCCGCGTCGACTGGGGCCGGGCGGTGGGCCCGGCCCGCCGTATCGACCTGCCGACCTACCCGTTCCAGCGGACTCGCTACTGGCTGGCCCCGCCCGAGCGCACGGCCGCGCCCGAGTCGGCCGCGGACGCGCGGTTCTGGGACTCGGTGGCCCGTGCCGACGTGGCCGAGGTGGCCCGGGAGCTGGCGATCCGGCCGGACGCTCCGCTGGAGGCCGTGGTCCCCGCGCTGTCGTCGTGGCGGCGGCGGGCCCAGGACGAGGCCTGCGCCGAGGGCTGGCGCTACCGGCTGCAGTGGCAGCGGCACCAGGCCGGGACTGCCGTGCGAGGGCACTGGCTCGTCGTCGTCACCGACAACGCCAGGCAGAGCGCGACGTTCGCGGCGGTCGCGGCGGCGCTGTCCGCTCGGGGCGTCCAGGTCACGACCGTGCCGTTGCCGGCCGCGGAGCGTGGCCTCGTGGGTGAGTCGCTGGCGGCGGCCGGCCCGGCCGATGGGGTGCTCTCGCTGCTGACGCTGGACGAGACGCCGGACGGCACGCACCCGGACCTGCCGGCCGGGCTCACCGCGCAGCTGGCGCTGATCCAGGCGCTGATCGACCGCCCGGTCGCACCGCTGTGGACGGTGACCCGCGACGCGGTGTCCACCGGCTCCACCGACACGGCGTCGGCGGCCGGACAGGCCGCGGTCTGGGGCCTCGGCGGGGTCGCGGCGGTCGAGCAGCCGACGCTGCACGGTGCGCTGGTGGACCTGCCGGGCGAGCTCGACGACGCGGCGCTCGACCGGTTCTGCGCGGTGCTCGGCACGGCGACCGGCGCGGAGGACCGTTTCGCGGTACGCGGCGGCACCGTGCTGGTGCCGCGGCTGGTGCGAGCCCCGCGGACCGCCGGCGCCCCGGCGTGGCAGCCGTCGGGCACGGTGCTGGTCGTCGGCGGCACCGGCGGGCTCGGCGCCCACGTGGCGCGCCGGCTCGCCGAACAGGGAGTGTCCCGGCTGGTCCTGGCCGGGCGGCGCGGCCCGCAGGCACCGGGCGCCGAGGAGCTGGCCGCCGAGCTCGCCGCGGCGGGCACCCCCACCACGGTGGTGGCGTGCGACGCCGCGGACCGCGACGCGCTGGCCGCCCTACTGGACTCGGTGCGCGGCGGCGACGCCCCGCTCACCACGGTGGTGCATGCCGCCGGGGTGCGGGCGAACGCGCCGGTCGGTGACCTGACCGCCGCGTCGCTGGCGGCCGCTCACCGGGGGCGTGCACTGGTCGCGGCCCACCTGAGCGAACTGGTCGACGAGCATCTGATCCTGTTCTCGGCGCTCTCGGCGGTGCTGGGCCTGCCCGGTCAGGCCGGGTACGCCGGCGGCAACGCGGTCGTCGAGGCGCTGGCCCGGCAGCGAGCCACGGCCGGACGTCCGGTGGTGTGCCTGGGCTGGGGCCCGTGGGCCGATTCCGGGGTGGCCGAGGACCCGGAGACGGTCGCGGTCCAGCACCGGCACGGCATCCCGCCGATGGAGCCGCGGATCGCGCTGGCCGCGATGGCTGACGCGATCGCGGACGGCGAGGTGTCGCTGTACCTGGCCGACATCGACTGGCGCCGGTTCGGGGCGGCGTTCACCGCGAGCGGCTCCCGGCCGCTGATCGCCGACATCCCGGAGGCTCGGACCGGCGGCACCGCGCAGGAGCCGGCCGCCGCCGGCGCCGGAACGGCGCTGGCCGCGCAGCTGGCCGCCGTGCCGGAGGCCGACCAGCTGCGGATACTGCTGGAGGCGGTGCAGGTCCAGGTCGCGCTGGTGCTCGGGCACGCCTCGACCGGGTCGGCACGCCCCGACGTGCCGTTCAAGGACGTCGGCTTCGACTCGATCATGGGGGTGGAGCTGCGTAACCGGCTCAATCGGCTGACCGGGCTGCAGCTGCCCGCCACCCTGGTCTTCGACTACCCGACCCCGGTGGCGCTGGCCGAATTCCTGCGTGCCGAACTCGCCGGGGCGACGGCCGCGCCGGCCGAGGTCGCCGGCTCAGGTGCCTTGGACGAGCCGATCGCGATCGTCGGCATGAGCTGCCGCTTCCCCGGTGGGGTGCGCGGCCCCGACGACCTGTGGCGGCTGGTGGAGTCCGGCACCGACGCGGTCACCGAGTGGCCGGTGGACCGTGGCTGGGACGCCGCCGGCCTCTACCACCCCGACCCGGACGAGACCGGCCGCACGTACACCGTCAGCGGTGGTTTCCTCGACGAGCCGGCCCACTTCGACGCCGGGTTCTTCGGGATCAGCCCGAAGGAGGCCACCGCGATGGACCCGCAGCAGCGGCTGCTGCTGGAGTCGACGTGGGAGGCACTGGAGCAGGCCGGCCTCGACCCGCACGGGGTGCGCGGCAGCCGGACCGGGGTGTTCGTCGGCATGAGCTACCAGGATTACCTCGCCCGGCTGCGGCACGCGCCCGACGGGTTCGAGGGTCACCTGATGATGGGCAACACCGCGAGTGTGAGTTCCGGCCGGGTGGCGTACACCTTCGGGCTGGAGGGCCCGGCGCTGACCATCGACACGGCCTGTTCGTCGTCGCTGGTGGCGATGCATCTGGCGGCGCGGGCGCTGCGCGCCGGCGAGTGCACGATGGCGCTGGCCGGAGCGGTCGTAGTGATGGCGACTCCCAGCATGTTTCTGGAGTTCAGCCGGCAGCGTGCGCTGGCCCCGGACGGGCGGTGCAAGGCGTTCGGCGCCGACGCCGACGGGTTCGGGGCGGCCGAAGGCGTCGGCATGCTGGTGATGGAGCGGCTGTCCGACGCGGTCGCCAATGGCCACCGGGTGCTGGCGGTGGTCCGCGGCACCGCGGTCAACCAGGACGGGGCCTCCAACGGGCTGTCCGCACCGAACGGGCCGGCTCAGCAGCGTGTCATCCGGCAGGCGCTGAGCGACGCCGGTCTGGCCGCCGGTGACGTGGACGCGGTGGAGGCGCACGGCACCGGAACGGCGCTAGGCGACCCGATCGAGGCGCAGGCGCTGTTCGCCACGTACGGCCGCGACCGTGACCCGCAGCAGCCGCTCTGGCTCGGCTCGCTCAAGTCGAACATCGGCCACGCGCAGGCCGCCGCCGGCGTCGGCGGCGTCATCAAAATGATCATGGCAATGCGTCACGGCACCTTGCCCCGCACCCTGCACGCCAACGTCCCGAGCCCGCACATCGACTGGTCGTCCGGCACAATCAGGCTACTGGGCGAAAACCTGCCCTGGCCGCGCACGGACCGGCCCCGGCGCAGCGCGGTCTCCTCGTTCGGCATCAGCGGCACCAACGCGCACGTCATCCTCGAGGAACCGCCGGCCCCGGTCGAGGCGGCGCCCGCCGCACCGCCCGCCGCGCCGGTCTGGCCAATTCTGCTGTCCGCGGCCTCCGAACCGGCGCTGCGGGAGCAGGCCACGCTGCTGCGTGCCCGTCTAAGCCCGGCGACCGTGCTGCCGGACCTGGCCTACGCGCTGTATTTCGGCCGGGCCCGGCTGCGGCACCGGGCGGTGCTGCTCGCCGGCGACCACGGCCGCCTCGGCGACGCCCTCAACGCGCTCGCCGGGCAGCGGCCGTCGGCCGACGTGATCCTCGGCGCCGCCGCCCCGGCCGGACGCACGGTGCTGGTCTTCCCCGGCCAGGGCTCGCAATGGCCGGCGATGGCCCGCGATCTGCTCGACACCAGCCCGGTGTTTGCCGACGCCGTCGACGACTGCGAGCAGGCGCTGCACCCGTACGTTCCCTGGTCGCTGACCGCGATCCTGCGCGGCGAGCCGGGCACGCCGGAGCTGGCGGCGGCCGAGGTGGTGCAGCCGGTGCTGTTCGCCGTCATGGTGGCGCTGGCCCGGCTCTGGGAAACGTTCGGGATCCGCCCGGACGCGGTCGTCGGGCACTCGCAGGGCGAGATCGCGGCGGCCCACATCGCCGGAGCGCTGTCGCTCGACGACGCCGCCCGGGTGGTGGCGTTGCGCAGCCAAGCACTGACCGCGATCACCGGTCGCGGCGCGATGGCGTCGGTGGTGCTGCCGGTCGCCGACGTCCGCGACCGGCTGTCGGCGTGGCCGGGCAAGCTGAACGTGGCCGTCGTCAACGGCCCGCGCGCCACCGTGCTGTCCGGTGACGCCGACGCGATCGCCGAATTCGTGGCGGCGTGTGATGCCGAGGGCATCCGGGCCCGGACCGTGCCGGTCGACTACGCCTCGCACGGCCCGCACGTCGACGCCATCCGCGAGCGGCTCGCCGAGGCACTGGCCGGCATCGAACCGCGGACCTCACCGATCGCCTTCTACTCCACCGTCACCGGCGACCCGATCGACACCGCCGGCCTGGACGCCGGCTACTGGTTCACCAACCTGCGGCAGCCCGTCGAGTTCGAGAAGACGGTGCGCCGCCTGGCCGAGGACGGTTACCGCGTCTTCGTCGAGTCGAGCCCGCATCCGGTGCTGCTGACCGGGCTGCAGGACACCCTGGAGGACGCCGGGATCACCGACGCGGCGTGCACCGGGACGCTGCGCCGCGACGAAGGCGGTCTGGCCCGGGTGGTGACCGGGGCGGCGGAGCTGTTCACCCGGGGCGCGCCGGCCGACTTCACCGCCTCCCTGCCCGGCACCGGCCGGCCGGTAGAGCTGCCCACCTACCCGTTCCAGCGGCAACGCTACTGGCTGGAGGCCCCTGCGGAGGCCACCGACGCCGGTGAGCTGGGCCTGGAGGCGGTGTCGCATCCGCTGCTGGGCGCGGCGGTGGCGATCGCCAACGGGGACGCGACGGTACTGACCGCAAGCCTGTCCACCCGGACCCAACCGTGGCTGGCCGACCACGCCGTGCACGGAAGCGTGCTGCTGCCCGGTGCGGTCCTGACCGAACTGGCCGTGCGGGCTGGAGATCAGACCGGCTGCGGTCACCTGCGGGAATTGACCCTGCAAGCGCCGCTGATCCTCACCGGCGAGGCGGCGCAGGTGCAGGTCGTGCTGGGTGGCGCCGGGGCGGACGGGGCCCGGCCGGTGAGCATCCACTCCCGTACGCCGGGACGCCCGTGGGTCTGTCACGCCGAAGGCGTGGTCGACGATGCCGCCCCGGCGGCCGAGTTCACCCTGGACGCGTGGCCCCCGCCGGCCGCCGAGCCGATCCCGCTGGACGACCTGTACGCACGGCTGGCCGACATCGGCCTGGACTACGGGCCGGCGTTCCGCGGGCTGCGCGCGGCGTGGCAGCGCGACGACCGCGTCTACACCGAGGTGGTGCTGTCCGCCGGGGAGCCGGACGGATACGGCATCCACCCGGCGCTGCTCGATGCGGCACTGCAGGGCGTGGCCCTCAGCCCGGCGGCGGCCGCCGCCGGTGACGGAATCGTCCTGCCGTTCGCCTGGTCCGGGGTGACGCTGCACGCCGCCGGCGCCTCCGCGCTGCGGGTGGAGCTGCGCCCGGCCGGGCCCGGCGCGGTCAGCCTGCGCCTGGCGGACGCGTCCGGCGCCGCACTGGCCACGATCGAGGAGCTGTCGCTGCGGCCGGTGTCGCGGACCCAGCTCGATCTGGCGCGCACCAGCCACCACGACGCCGAACACACCGTCGCCTGGCAGCCGTTCGCGGCCACGGGCGAACCGTCGCTGTGCGCCGTGCTCGGCGACTTCCCGTACGACCTGGGCCCGGCCACGGTACGGGCGACCGACCTGGACGCGCTGCGGGAGGCGCCGGTCCCGCCTGCCGTGCTGGTCGCCGCGCCGCGGGAGGTTCCCGGCGGTGACCCCCGTGCCGCGATCGAGCCGGTGCTGGGCCTGCTGCAGCAGTGGCTGCGGGACCCGGTGTTCGAGGGATCACGGCTGGTCGTGGTCACGCACGACGCCGCCGCGGTGCGCCCCGGCGAGCACCTGAGCGGGCTCGCCTGTTCCGCGGTGTGGGGTCTGGTCCGCTCCGCCGAATCGGAGCACCCTGGCCGGTTCGCGCTTGTCGATCTGGACGCTTGGGCCGACGCCGCGGCGGCGCTGCCGGCCGCTGTCTGGACCGGCGAGCCGCAGGTCGCCGTCCGCGACGGAGCCCTGTTCGTCCCGCGGCTGGTCCGCGCCACAGCCGACCGGGCCCTGGTGCCGCCGGCCGGCGCCGAGCACTGGCAACTGGTGGTCGGCGGCGCGGGCGGGTTCGACGACCTTGCCCTGGTCGAGTTCCCGCAGGCGACCGCGCCGCTGACCGACGGCCAGGTCCGGCTGTCGGTATGTGCCGTCGGCGTGAACTTCCGGGATGTGGTCCTGGCGCTGGGCATGGTCGCCCAGGACGGCTGGGCCGCGGCGATCGAGGCCTCCGGCGTGGTGCTCGAGGTCGGCCCGGGTGTCACCGACCTGAACCCGGGCGACCGGGTGATGGGCCTGATGAGCGCCGGGATCGGCCCGGTCACCACGACCGACCACCGGCTGGTGGCCCGGATCCCGGACGGCTGGACTTTCGCGCAGGCCGCGGCCACCCCGGCGGCCTTCCTGACCGCCCTGTACGCGCTGCGTGACCTGGCGCGGGCCCGGCCGGGCGAGCGGCTGCTGCTGCACGCCGCCGCCGGCGGGGTCGGCATGGCCGCCACCCAGGTGGCCCGGCACCTCGGGCTGCAGGTGTACGGCACCGCCCACCCCGACAAGTGGGCGACGCTGCGCCGCCTGGGCTACCCGGACGCGCACATCGCCTCGTCGCGCACGCTCGACTTCGAGCAGGCGTTCTCCACCGGCGTCGACATCGTGCTCAACTCGCTGGCCGGTGAATTCGTCGACGCGTCCCTGCGGCTGCTGCATCCCGGTGGCCGCTTCGTCGAGATGGGCAAGACCGACATCCGTGACCCCGAGGCCGTCGCCCTCACCCACCCGGGAGTCCACTACCAGTCCTTCGACGTCCTCGACCGGGGACCTGACCACGTCCACGCCATGCTCGCCGATCTGTGCCAGCTCGCCGAGCTGGGGGTGATCAGCCCGCTACCGATCACCGCCTTCGACATCCGGCAGGCGCCGGCCGCCTTCCGGCACCTGTCGCAGGCCCGGCACACCGGCAAGATCGTGCTGACCCTGCCGGCCCCGCTGGACCCGGACGGCACCGTCCTGATCACCGGCGCCACCGGCACGCTGGCCGGCCACCTTGTCGACCACCTGGTCACCCGGCACGGCGTCCGGCACCTGCTGCTGGCCAGCCAGCAGGGACCGTACCACCCGCAGGCAGCCGACCTGACTGCCCGGCTGGAGAGCCTCGGCGCCCGGGTCACCCTGGCCGCCTGCGACACCGGTGACCCGGCCGACCTGACCCGGCTGCTGTCCTCGGTGGACCCGGCTCATCCGCTCACCACCGTCGTGCACACGGCGGGCGCGCTGGCCGACGCCACCATCGACGCGCTCACCGGCCACCACCTGCAGACCGCGCTGCACGGTAAGGCGGAGGGCGCATGGCACCTGCACACCGCGATTAGGAATCACCCGGTCACCCACTTCCTGATGTTCTCCTCGGCGGCCGGCACGCTCGGCAATGCCGGTCAGGCGAACTATGCGGCGGCCAACGCCTACCTCGACGCGCTGGCCCAGCACCGGCATGCCGCAGGTGAGCCGGCCACCTCGCTGGCCTGGGGGCTGTGGGACCTGCCGGACGGCATGACCGGGCATCTACGGGCGACCGACCACGCACGGGTCGCCCGCAGCGGTGTCCTGCCGTTCTCCATCGCGGAGGGCCTGGCCATGTTCGACGACGCGCTGACAGGGGGCCGGCCGGTGCACGTGCTCAACCGGTTCTCCCCCACGGCTCTGCGGGCCCGCGCCGAGGCGGGGATGCTGCCGCCGATCCTGAGCGGGCTGGCCGCCCGGCCGGCCCGGCGCACTGCCGCCGACGGCGATATCGGCGGGTCGGTCACGCTGGGCCGCCGGCTGGCCGTGCTCGACCGGGCCGGCCAGGTCGAGCACGTGCTGGACCTGCTACGCCGGCACGTGGCCACGGTGCTCGGCCACACCGACCCGACCGCACTGGACGCTGGGCTCGCCCTCAAGGAGTTGGGTTTCGACTCGCTGTCGGCGGTGGAGTTCCGCAACCGGGTCAACGCGGCGACCGGGTTGCGGCTGCCGGCCACTGCGGTTTTCGAGTATCCGACCCTGGATGCGCTGTCGCAGCACGTCATCGACGAACTCGCGCCGGCCGCCGCGCCGGCGGACGCACCGGCGGCAGTACTCGGCGAGCTGGCCCGGGTCGAGACGGTGCTGGGCACGGTCACGCTGGACGACGCCGCCCGCTCGGCGGTCGGCCGGCGGCTGCGGGACCTGCTGGCCCGAATCGGCGGTACCGCCACCGGCGCCGACCGCACGGCGGGACGGCTCGCCGAGGCCAGCGACGACGAGATCTTCGACTTCATCGAGCGCGAGCTCAAGATCTGACAGGGGGAGACGATCCCATGTCCAACGAGGATAAGCTGCGGGACTTCCTGCGGCGGGTGACGGCGGAGCTGCACCAGACCCGCGAACAGCTGCGCGATCTGACCGAGCGCGCGCACGAACCGGTCGCGGTGCTCGGGGCCGCCTGCCGGCTGCCCGGGGCCGGCTCGCCGGCCGAGCTCTGGCGGCTGGTCATCGACGAGGTGGACGCGATCAGCCCGTTCCCGCAGGACCGTGGCTGGGACCTGACGGCGCTGGCCGGGTCCGATCCGGAGGCGCCGGGCACGTCGTACGTCAGCGAGGGTGGTTTCCTGGCGGACGCCGCCGGCTTCGACCCGACGTTCTTCGGGATCAGCCCGCGTGAGGCCATGGCCATGGATCCGCAGCAGCGGGTGCTGCTGGAATGCGCGTGGGAAGCCTTCGAACACGCCGGGATCGACCCGCACACGATGCGCGAGTCCCGTACCGGGGTGTTCGCCGGTGTGGTGCACCAGGACTATCTGACCCGGCTGCGGCACATCCCGGTGGAGCTGGAGGGCTATCTGGGAACCGGCATCTCCACCAGCGTCGCGTCCGGCCGGATCGCCTACCTGCTCGGCCTGCGGGGCCCGGCGCTCACCGTCGACACGGCATGTTCGTCCTCGCTGGTGGCCCTGCACCTGGCGGTGCAGTCGCTGCGCCGCGGCGAGTGCGACACCGCGCTGGCCGGCGGCGCCACCGTGATGGCGACGCCCGGCATCTTCCAGGAGTTCAGCCGGCAGCGGGGGCTGTCCTGGTCGGCCCGGTGCAAGGCGTTCGGGGCGGAGGCCGACGGCACCGCCTTCGCCGAGGGCGCCGGGCTGGTGGTGCTGCGCCGGCTGTCCGACGCGGTGACGGCCGGGCAGCCGGTCCTGGCCGTGATCCGCGGCAGTGCGGTCAACCAGGACGGACCGTCCAACGGGCTGACCGCACCCAACCGGCAGGCCCAGGAGGAGGTGATCCGGGCCGCGCTCGCCGATGCCCGGATCACCGGGGACGAGGTCGACGCCGTGGAGGCGCACGGCACCGGAACGCCGCTGGGTGACCCGATCGAGGCGCGGGCGTTGCTGGCCTCCTACGGCCGGGACCGTGATCCCGGGCGGCCGCTGTGGCTGGGATCGCTCAAGTCGAACGTCGGCCACACTCAAGCCGCGGCCGGCATCGGCGGTGTCCTTAAGATGATCCAGGCGCTGCGCAACGAGATTCTGCCGCGGACGCTGCACGCCGACGAGGCCACCCCGCACGTCGACTGGTCGCCGGGCACGGTACGGCTGCTGTCGCAGAGCCGGCCGTGGCCGCGGACCGATCGGCCCCGGCGTGGCGCGGTCTCGTCGTTCGGTTTCAGCGGCACCAACGCCCACGTCGTCCTGGAAGAGGCCCCGGTACTCGCCGAGGCCGGCGGTACCCGGCCAGCCGGTACCGCGCTGCCGTGGTTGATCTCCGGGGTGGGCGAGGCGGCGCTGCGGGCCCAGGCCGCCCGGCTGCTGACCTTCCTGGACGGTGCCGATGTCGACGTCGCCGACGTCGCCTACTCGCTGGCCGTCACCCGGGCCCGGCACAGCCATCGCGCGGTGATACTGGGTACCGGCCGGGCCGAACTGCTCGACGGGCTGCGGGCCGTCGCGGCCGGCGAGCAGAGGCCCTGCGTGCTCATCGGCGCCACCCGTGGCGGGACAGCCGCCGCACCGGCCACCGTCGGGCTGCGGGAACTCGCCGAGGCGCACATCCACGGCGGCGAGGTGGACTGGGCGGCCTGGTTCGCCGGCCGGGGCGGGCGGCGCGTCGACCTGCCGACGTACGCCTTCCAGCGGGAGCGGTTGTGGCTGCTGGACGACGCCGCCACCGAACCTGATCACGCCGACCCGGTGGCGGGCGTGACCGTGAACTGGGCTCCGGTCGATGCCGACCGGCCGGTCCCGGGCGGGAAGTGGCTGGTCGTCACCCGCGACGGTGCGCCGTCGCCGGCGGATCTGCCGACGCTGCTGGATCGGCACGGCATCGTGTCGACCCGCGTCCGCTTCGACCCGGCGCTGAGCCGTGAGGTCCTGGCGGCACGGCTGCGCGAGGCAGCCGATCAGGCCCGGCCGGTCGCCGGCGTGCTCGCCGTACCCGGCGGTGAGGGTGCGGTGCAGAACACCGCGATGCTGCTGTACGCGATGTCCGACGCCGGTCTCGACGTGCCGTTCTGGTACGCCGGCGACGCCGCCCCGGCCATCGTCGGCTGGACCCCCACCCTGTGACCGTCTGACCCCGACACTCACTGACGAGGCATCGTATGAGAACAGTCGCCAGTCCATGGATCCGTAACTTCCAGCCGGCCCCCGACGCGCCGGCACAACTCGTATGTCTGCCGCACGCCGGTGGCAGCGCCACCTTCTACCTGCCGGTGGCCCGGGCCTTGGCGCCCGGCACCGATGTCCTGGCCATCCAGTATCCCGGCCGGCAGGACCGGCGCCGCGAGGGTTTCGTCCCGTCGGTTCAGCAGATGGCCGAGCTGATCGCCGGGGAGATCCGGGCGCTGCTCGACCGACCGACGGCGCTGTTCGGGCACAGCATGGGCGCCGCGATCGGGTTCGAGGTTGCCGCCCTGTTGGAGGCCGACGGGGTGGACCTGCTCGGCCTGTTCGTCTCCGGCCGGCGCGCACCGTCGGCCACCCGCGACGAGGCGGTGCACCGGCTCGCCGACCGTGAGCTGATCGAGGAGCTCAAGCGGCTGGAGGGCACCGAGCCGACCGTCTTCGACGATGACGAGCTAGTGCAGATGTTCCTTCCGGTGGTGCGGGCGGACTACCGGGCCATCGAGACGTACCGGCATCGGGGCGGCCCGGCGCTGCGCTGCCCGATCGTGGTGCTGACCGGGGACACCGACCCGCACGTGACCCGCGCCGAGGCCGAGGCCTGGGCGCAACACACCACCGGCGGGTACGAGCTGGTCAGCTTCCGTGGCGGGCACTTCTACCTGCTCGACCACGCCGGCCAGGTGATCGGCGTGCTGTCCGAGCGGATCTCCGGAGCCCTCGCCGCCCACTGACCCGCTGGTACGCGAGAGCGGCCAGACTTGATCAGGGTCCGGCCGCTCTCGCGTCGGTTCAGCCGGTCGCCGGCAGGTATCGCCGTTGCAAGCCCTCCAGCAGTGCGATCAGGCCCGCCTCGAACAGCTCGTCGGATTCCACCTCCACCTGCCAGGCCTGGAACACCACGGGAATGACCGAGTCGAGGCCTTCCAGCGCCTCCGCCGAGTACGGCGTCTCTCCACCGTACGGTTCGGCGGCTTCGGCCGTGACGTGCCCGATGGTGAACTCGACCGCGGTGGTCATCGCGATGACGGCGCCGCGCAGGTCGAAGCCGGCGTCGATGAAGGTCGACAGGATCCGGTCGAACGCGACCAGCGCGTGTGGACTGCGGACCGGGCGGGTAGAGACGACCGGCAGTGCGTGCGGATGCCGTTTGAGGACTTGCCGATAGGTCCGCAGCAAGGCGGCGAGCCGTTCGGTGGTCTCGGCGTGCGGTTCAAGTTGGCTCAGCTCCCAGCCGAGCTCACGCAGGATCGCGTCGACGACGCCGTCGTACAATGCCGCCTTATTGGGCAGATAGTAGTAAACGCTCATCGGATCTACGCCGAGAACGGCCCCGAGCTTACGCATGGATAATGAACTCAAGCCGTCCGAGTCAAGAATCTCCAACGCAGCTGAAACGATTGTTTCACGGCTCAGTGAACGCCTCGGTGACACGTCGGATTGCGATCCCCGCCGGCTCGTCGGCGTCATGATCCGTCGCCGTTTCGGCCAACGCGGATCGGACGGTGGGGATACCTCTCGATTTTATTCACCATAGTGGAACCTTACTACGCCAGGGAGCCGATCCGATAATGGATCGGCAATAGGCCCCGGCCCGGGTCGGGGTTCCCGGGCCGGGGCGGCTCTGAGTGACCGCGTCTCAGTGCAGCGTCACGTGGTTCCGACCTTCTGGTCACCGGCGCGGAATCGCAGCAAGGCGACAATCGCGAACAGGGCCGCAAATCCGAGCAGAACTACGATGTTCATGGCAACATCGCGCAATTTCGCACTCTGCAAAGTTATCTTCTCAAGGGCCTCCAGCGCCCAATACGGCGGGACCAGCTTGGCGATCGGCTGGATCCAGTGCGGCAGGGTGCTGGCCGGGGCGAGCGCGCCGCCGATGCCGGCCATCACCATGCCCGCCACACTCCCCACAGTGAGCGCCTGGTCCATCGTGGCGAAGACCGCGACGAGCATCGCGCCGAAGCAGACCAGCACCGTGGTCAGCACGACCAGCACCACTCCCAGGGCGATCAGCGACCCGGTCGGCTCGTAGCCGAAGATGAAGTGACCGAGCGTGAACAGCAGTGCCATCTGGATCAGGTAGCAGAGATACAGCGGTGCGAGCTTGCCGACCATCAGGTCGAGCGAGCTGGCCGAGCTGGCCCGCAAGCGATCCCACGTCCCCCAGGCGTGCTCCCGGAAGAACAGCGTGCCGATCATGGTAATGCCGAAGAATGCAAAGAGCACCGCCATGCCGGGAATGACGTGCTCACTTCCGGTCGCATGTGGCCAGCCACGCTGAATGAGCGTCGCCTTGGCATTGGGAATCAGGAATGCACCGAGCAACAACGGCATGACGATCGTGGTGATCATCGGCGCCGGGTCGGTCAGCACCAGCTTCATTCCCGCCCGCGCGATCACGAGACTACGCCGGGACAACATCCTTCAGCTCCTCTCCGTGCGCCTCGATGGCGCCGCCGGTGATGGCGACGAAGGCACTCTCCAAGCTCGCCCGGCGCAACTCCACGCCGGTCAGGTCGGCCGCGGCCGGGCCGAGACCGGTCAGCGCACCGACCAACGACGCGCCGAGGTCGGCGGCCGCCGCGTGAGAGACCAGCGTGTTGCCCTCGACCGTCCAGTCGCCGGCGGCGAGGCGCGGTGCCGGGCTGTCGAACTGGAGCACCACCTTGGTGGCAGAATGCCGGGCGACCAACTCGTCGATCGTGCCGCTCTCCACGATCCGGCCTTGGTGCAGCACCGCGATGTCCGCGTCCAGCTGCTCCAGCTCGGTCATGTAGTGCGTGGTGTAGACCACCGCGCTGCCCTGTTGGGCCAGCTCACGGACCACACCGAGGATGCCGGCCCGCGACTGGACGTCGGCGCCGACCGTCGGCTCGTCGAGGAACAGCACGTCGGGCCGGTGCAGGATGGCCATTCCGGTGTGCAGGCGCCGCTTCTGCCCACCGGACAGCGTCACCGCCTGCTTCTTCAGCTTCTCGGTGAGCCCGAGCAGCTCGGCGACCTGCTCCACACGCTGGCGCACCGCTGCGCCTTTCATCCCGGCGAGGCGGGCGAACAGTCCCAGGTTGTCGGCCACCGTGAGGGTGGGATAGATACCCAGCTCCTGCGGGGCGATGCCCATGTGGGCCTGCGCCTCACGGGGATTACTCACGGCGTCGACACCGGCGATCCGCACTTTGCCGGCATCAGCGGTCCGTAGACCTGCGGCAATGGAAACAAGTGTCGTCTTTCCCGCGCCGTTGGCTCCGAGCAGGCCCAGAATCTGACCCGGCCGCACGACGAGGTCGACGCCGATAAGGACCTCGTGGTCCCCATACTTTTTACTTACACCCTCGATCTCCAGCACCGTGGTCACCCCTCGGCATCCGAACTTCGCGGATCGACTCCGCCGCACTCCGCGTGCTACTCTACGCCGTAGAAATTTTGGAAGTCAAGCGGCCCGGAATAGCCACGGACACCGAACGACCAGCCCCTGCTTTCCGGTCCGGTCAGATTCACGGGCGGGGTGAGCACGGCCCGACAAGGATCGAAAATACTTCCGAGGCCTCCCAGCCAGGCCGGGAATTAGCGAAAGGAACCCTGTTGAGGCCACGAGCCGACGCCGACGTCGTGCTAGCTTTGACCTCCGTGCGCCGCTCGTACGGACGCGGCCCAGGCACTGTCACCGCACTGGACAACGTGACGACTTCCTTCGCGAGGGGTTCCTTCACCGCAGTGATGGGCCCCTCCGGATCCGGCAAGAGCACCCTGCTGCACTGCGCGGCCGGTCTCGACCGCCCCGACGCCGGTGAGATCTTCCTCGACGGTCAGGCCATCCACGATCTCGACGAGCGCAGACTGGCCGCGGTGCGCCGGCGGCGGATCGGCTTCATCTTCCAGGCCTACAACCTGCTGCCCGCGCTGACCGCCCGGCAGAACATCACCCTGCCGGGCGAGCTCAACGGTGAGCGGATCGATCGGCGCCACGTCGACGAGGTGATCGCCGCGGTGGGCATGACCGAACGTGCCGACCACCGGCCGGCGCAGCTCTCCGGCGGTCAGCAGCAGCGCGTCGCCATCGCCCGTGCCATGTTCACCCGGCCCGCCGTCATCTTCGCCGACGAGCCGACCGGCGCACTCGACAGCCAGTCGGCCGCGGACGTGCTGCGGCTGCTGCGGGAGGCGGTCGATCGGCACGGCCGGACCGTCATCATGGTCACCCACGATCCGAGCGCGGCGGCGTACGCGGACCGGGCCGTCTTCCTGCGCGACGGCAAGCTGGCCGGATCGCTGGCGAACCCGTCGGTGGACCGGATCACCGGCTCGACCCAGCAGATCGACGCGGTTCACGGAGGTGGCTCCAATGTGGCGCGTTAGCCGGCGCATGCTGCGGCATCACCGCCTGGCGTTCATCGGCGCCTTCGTCGCGATCCTCTTCGGTGTCGCGCTGGTCCAGGCGTGCGCCGGGCTCGCCGAGACCGGCATCCGCGCTGCCGCGACCCCGCAGCGCTACGCGGCCGCGCCGGTCGTGGTGGTCGGTGACCGCGGCATCCAGATCGCCCCTCCCGGCGACGGCGAGTACAACACCAAGACCGTCAGCGTCGGCCAGCCGGTTCCGGTTCCCCCGGACGTGGCCGGGCGGCTGTCCACGGTCGCCGGTGTCGCCCGCGCCGTCGAGGTCGTCACCGTCCCCGCCGCGGTGATCCGAGGCCGCGACGTCGTGCTGCCCTCGGCGGTGGCACTGGACTGGCGCACGGCCGAACTGGCGCCGTACCGCATCGTCGCCGGGACCGAACCGGAGCCGGGCGGCGTGGTCGTCGACGAGAGGACCGCCGACGAACTGGGCGTCCAGCCTGGCTCGCAGATCACGTTGCAGGCACGCGGTGTCACCCGCGACTTCACCGTCGCCGGGCTGGCCGGCGGGGCCGACGGCGCCATGGCACCGGTGTTCTTCTCCGGCGCCGACCTGGCCGCCTTCGTCGGGCCGGCGCCGATCACCGCGGTCGGCGTGCTGCTCGCCGAGGGCGCCGATCCGGAGCGGGTCGCCGACGACGTACGCACCGCGCTGAAGGGCACCCCCGTCGAGGTGCTCACCGGCGACGACCGCGGCCGCGCGGAATCGGCGCAGGTCGTCGTCGGCGCATCGGACCTGGTGGCGCTCGGCTCGGTCATCGGCGCGATGGCCGCGATGATCGTCATGTTCCTGGTCACCGCCATGACCGGGGTGCTGCTGCAGAACCGCCGCGGCGAGCTCGCCCTGCTCCGGGCGCTCGGCGCCGCACCCCAGCAGGTCCGGCGCCTGCTGCTCGGCGAGACCCTCACGGTGGCCATTGTGGCGGGGATCCTCGGCTGCCTGATCGGTTCGGCCCTCGGCCGCTGGCTGCTGCGGGCGCTGACCGGACTCGGCTTCGCCCCGGCACAGATCGAGTACCGGCAGAGCTGGATCACCGTCCTGATCGCCCTGGGCATCGGTGTCGTGACGGCCGCCGTCGCGGCGCTCGTCGGCGCCCGCCGCATCGTCCGGTCGGCGCCTCTGCACGACCTCGCAGACACGGCCGTGCCCCGCCGTTGGTTCAGCTGGCCGCGGTTGCTGATCGCGCTGCTGTCCGCCGGCGGCGGTGTGACCCTGATGATCGTCACGATGACGGTGATGGAGGGTCAATTCATCGCGGCGACCGCCGGCCCGACCTTCCTGCTCTGGGCGGTAACCGTAGCGCTGCTCGGCCCGCCACTGGCTCAGGGCGTGCTGCGGTTGGTTGGACCGGCGGCCCGGGCGGTGGCCGGCTTCGCGGGCCGGATGGCTGTGCGCAACGCGAAGGCGTCCCCCGTCCGGTTCGCCGCCGTGGTCACCCCGATCATGCTTGCCAGCAGTTTCATCCTGAGCAACTACTACTTGCAGACCACGGTAGACGATTCGACGATACGCGCACATGCCCGCAGCACCGTGGCCGATTTCGTGCTGACCTCGGCCACCGCGGCCACCACGTCCGGGCTGGCCGACCGGGTCCGGGCGGTCACCGATGTCCGCGGGGCCGCGGAAACGGTCAACACCGTCGGGTGGGTACGGGAGCCGCAGGACAAGTCGCAGCAGGACGACGGCTACATCGTCACCGGAATCGAGGGCGCCCACGCTGCCGCGGTGATGGCCCCGCCGTCGGCCGGTTCACTGACCGCCCTGCAGGGCTCCACCGTCGCCCTGACCGAGCGGCACGCCGACCGGCTCGGGCTGCACCTCGGCGGCACGTTACGTCTCACGATGGACGACGGCGCCGACCTCAGCCTGCAGGTGGTGGCCCTGTTCGAGGCAGCAGCCGGCGCCGACAGCATCCTGCTGCCCGTGGACGTGGCGGCGGCGCACACCCTGACGGGACGGCCGGACACCATCCTGGTCGCGGCCGCACCGGACGCCGACAAGGACGCCCTGGAGCGGAAGCTGCGCGAGGTGACCGCGGCCGAGCCCGGAGTGGTGGTGGCCGATCGGTCCGCTCTGACCGCCCAGCTCGAGGAGCAACTGCGCCGCGGCAGTGCGGTCAACTACCTGTTGCTCGGTCTGATCGCGGCATACACGGTGATCGCGGTGGTCAACACGCTGGCGACCGAGACGCTGCGCCGCCGCCGGGAGTTCGCCCTGCAGCGTCTGGTCGGCGCCGACGGGCGCAACGTGCTGCTGATGGTGGCCGTGGAGGCCGTGCTAGCCACCACCGTGGGTCTGGTACTCGGCACCGTGGTGTCCCTGACCACACTCGTCCCGCTGAGCCGCGCTATGACCGGAAGCCTGATGCCGACCGGTCCGGTCCTCACCGCCGCCGCCGTCGTGGCCGGTGCTCTCGTGCTCACCGTCGTGACGGCGCTGAGCGCCGGACGGAGCGCGGTCGCCGGACGGCCGGTCGACGACCTGGCCGCCGACTAGGTGGCTGGTGTTAAACGGTGGTCTGATCGGCGGGTCCGATCGGCCACCGTTGTCGTTTGGCCGCGGTGGGTTGGTGGTGTGTGGCGAGCGG
>NZ_JBEPDB010000105.1:0-25311 GCF_040300025.1 Dactylosporangium sp. NPDC000555
GTCGGGAACGGGCCGGCGGCGGCGGTCACCCCGGCGGCGTGTGCCGTGGCGGACAGTTGCTCGGCGGTCACCTTGCCGGCATCGAACTGCGCGGCCAGGTGTGCGCCGTGCTGACGGGAGAACGCCCGCGCGAACGGCGCGGAGGAGGCGACGAGCAGCCCGACGGCGAGGACGGACGCGGTCACGGCGAGCAGGGTGGTCAGGGTCATCACGACGGTCTGCACCCGGCGCCGCCCGACGCCGGAGCGGACCACCCGCCCCAGCCCGCCGCTCACGCGGAGACCTCGCTCGCGAGGCGGCCGTCGACCAGGGAGATGGTGCGGGTCGCGCAAGCCTCGGCCAGGGCCAGGTCGTGGGTCACCAGTATCAGGGTCTGGCCGTCGCGGTTGAGGTCGGTGAGCAGCCTGCGGACCTCCTGACCGGACGCGGTGTCCAGCGCCCCGGTGGGCTCGTCGGCCAGCAGCAGCGGCGGCCGGTTCATCAGCGCCCGGGCGACCGCGACCCGCTGCCGTTCGCCGCCGGAGAGCCGGCCGGGGAACGCCTTGCCGTGGCGCGCGACGCCGAGATACGACAGCAGCTCGTCGGCCCGTTGCAGGGCGTTGCGCCGCGGTACCCCGGACAGCTGCGCCGGCAGCAGCACGTTGTCGAGCACCGTGAGGTCGTCGAGCAGGTTGAAGAACTGGAAGATCATGCCGATGCGGCGGCGCCGGTACTGGGCGGAGGCCGCCTCGCCGAGCCGGTCGACCCGCACCCCGTCGACGGTCACGGTGCCGCCGGTCGGCCGGTCCAGCCCGGCGACGAGGTTGAGCAGCGTCGACTTGCCGCTGCCGGACGGGCCGAGAACAGCCAGCGCCTCGCCGGCGCGCACCCGCAGGGTGAGCCCGTCCAGCGCCGCGGTACCGCCGTCGTATCGCTTGGTCACGTCGTCGAACTCGATCAGTACGTCGTCTTCTGCCATGGTTGTGGACGCTAGGCGCGCGACGCGGCACGGCACGTCGGCCGCGGTGGCGGTTTCGCGTCGTCCGCGGTGCGCAGGACCGGCGGTGTCATCATTGCGATGTACGCACCGTTCGGGACGCGCCACCGCGGGCCCGTCGGCCAGACTGGGCGGGTGAGGGTTCGGGAGGCGATCGCGCGTGGCCGGCGGGCCGCGGTGGCCTGGCTGCGGGTGGAGACGCCGAGCCAGCCCCGGCTGACCGGGTGGGCGTGGGCGGCGGACATCATCCTGGCGCTGCTGCTGGCGGCGGGCGCGGTCAACGCCACGACCGAGCCGCACTACGCGGGCGGCGACGTGCCGCTGCGCATCCAGTTGGGCGTGCCGCCCCCCGAACCGCCGGCCCAGGAAGCTCCCGTGCCGCCGCTCCCGTTCGACCCGGCGGACCCGTACGGATTCCGGTGGCCCTCGCCGCGCGACGACGACCGGGGCCCGGCCGGCCCGCTGCTCGTCGTCGCCGCGCTCACCGCGCTGCCGCTGGCCACCCGCCGCCGGTACCCCCTGGCGTCGTTCCTGGTCATCGCGGTGTGCGCGTTGCGCATCTACCGCCTCGACACCGATCCGACCTGGACCGTGATCGCCTCCGTCGTGGCCGCCTACAGCGCGCCGATGTACAGCCGGTACCGCAACCTGGCCCTCGCCAGCGTCGTCCTCGCCGCCGCGCTCGTGGTCGGCTTCAACCGCGACAACCTGCCCGGCCTGCCGTCCGGCCTGGTGACGTTCCTGCTGCTGTCGTCGGTCGGCCTGGCCGCCAACGCGATCCACACCTGGCGGCAGCGGGCCCGCACCCTGGAACGGGAGCAGGAGGCCGCGACCCGCCTGGCTGTGGACCGCGAGCGGGCCCGGCTGGCCCGCGAGCTGCACGACGTGGTCACGCACAACGTGAGCGTGATGGTCGTGCAGGCCGGCGCGGCGCGCAAGGTCATGGACGCCTCGCCGGACATGGCGAAGGAGGCCCTGCTGGCGGTGGAGGCCGGCGGCCGGGCCGCGATGACCGAGCTGCGGCAGGCGATCGGCCTGCTCACGGTCGACAGCGACGGCACCGACCTGACGCCGCAGCCGGGCCTGGGGCAGCTGCCGGACCTCGCCGCGCGGGTGCGCGAGACCGGCGTGCCCGTCGAGCTGACGGTGACGGCCGGCAGCCCGGCGGGGACGGTGCCGCCGGGCGTGGGCCTGGCCGCCTACCGGGTGGTGCAGGAGGCGCTGACCAACGCGGTGAAGCACGCCGCCGGGTCGAGCGTGTGGATCACCGTGTCGGCCGCCGGCAGCGTGCTGCGGGTCGAGGTCGTCGACGACGGCGGCGCCTCGGCGAGCGGGCACGGCAGCGGGCGCGGGTTGATCGGGCTGCGGGAGCGGCTCGCGCTGTACGGTGGCACGCTGACCGCCGGCCCGCGCCCGACGGGCGGCTTCCGCGTGGTCGCGGAGATTCCGCTGACCGAGAACGCCGAGAGGGAGGACGCTTGACCGCGCCGCTGCGGGTCGTGATCGCCGACGACCAGATGCTGGTGCGCACCGGGTTCCGGATGATCCTCACCGTCGACGGGATCGAGGTCGTCGCCGAGGCCGCCAACGGCGTCGAGGCCGTGGAGGCGGTGCGGCGCACGCTGCCCGACGTCGTGCTCATGGACGTGCGCATGCCGGAGATGGACGGCCTCGAGGCGACCCGCCGCATCCTGTCCGGCCCCGCCGACACCGCCGGCACCGCGCCGCGGGTCGTCATCCTCACGACGTTCGACCTGGACCGGTACGTGTACGCGGCGCTGTCGGCTGGGGCCAGCGGCTTCCTGCTCAAGGACGTCAGCCCCGAGCAGCTCGTGGCGGCCGTGCGGCTGGTGCGGGCCGGCGACGCGCTGCTGGCGCCGGCGATCACGCGGCGGCTCATCGAGCGGTACGCCTCCCGGGATGCCCGCACCGCCACGCTGCACCGGGATCTTTCGACGCTGACGCCGCGGGAGGTGGAGGTGCTGACGCTGCTCGCGCGCGGTCTGAGCAACGCCGAACTGGCCGAGAGCCTGCGCCTCAGCGACGCGACGGTGAAGACCCACGTGGCGCGGATCCTCTCCAAGTTGCGGCTGCGCGACCGGGCGCAGGCGATCGTCGTGGCCTACGAGACCGGCCTGGTCACCCCGGGCTCGGCGGGGCACCGCAGGCCGTGAGCACGACGAGCCGCTTGGCCGCGGCGGCGAGCGCGGTGCGGCCCGTCGCGGCCGCGGCGAGCCCCGGGATCGCCGGCGGCGGGCCGGGTGGCCGGCCACCGGCTCGGGCGGCGGCGACCGCGAGGTCGATCAGGCCGGCCAGGCCCGGCCGGGGCCCGGCGGCGAGCAGCGGCGGCAGCGCCGCTCGTGCGCCGTCTCCCGCCCCGGCCAGCAGGTCGGCGAGCCCGTCGAGGTCGGCCTCGTCGATCCGCGCGCACACCTCGCGCCACAGCTCGTCCACGGCGACCCATCGTGCCAGCACCCGCCCGTGCCCGCTGTCCCCCGATCGGGCTCCGGCGGCCGCGGGCGGGTGCCGTCCTGGTTACTGCGCCGCGATCTGGATGAGGTTGCCGCAGGTGTCGTCGAAGACGGCGGTGGTGACCGGCCCCATCTCGGTCGGCGGCTGGGTGAACACGACGCCGGCCGCGACGAGCCGCTCGTGCTCCTTGTGCACGTCGTCGACCGCGAACGACGTCCACGGGATGCCGTCGGCGACGAGCGCCTCCCGGAACGGCTTCACGGCCGGGTGGCTGTCCGGCTCGAACACGAGCTCGACGCCGTCGGGCTGCTCGGGCGACACGACGGTCAGCCAGCTCACGCCCTCGCCGAGCGGGATGTCGGTCTTCTTCACGAACCCGAGCACCTCCGTGTAGAAGCGCAGGGCCTTGGCCTGGTCGTCGACGAACACACTCGCCAGATTGATCTTCATCGGGGCTCCTTCGGGCGCCAACGGTCGACGATGGCCTCGAGCGGGCCGGCGTCGACGTGGTGGAACTTGTACCGCCCCTCGCGCCGCGTCCGCAGCAGGCCGGCGGCCTCGAGGACCTCCAGGTGCTGCGAGATCGCCTGCCGGGACGAGGTGATCGCGTGCTTCATGGCCAGCCGGCCGCACAGCTCGAACAGCGTCTGACCGTCACGCTCGGTCAGCTCGTCGAGGATCGTACGCCGGGTCGCGTCAGCGAGCGCCCGGAAGACGTCACCGTCTGCCATACCGTACAGCATATGCAAGTGATGGCTTGCCTATCAAGCCCGGAACACCGCCGATCTCAGCGCTGTGCCGGCACCTGGCGAACGAGGGCCGGCTGCTCGCCGGTCCGGATCGGGATGGTCGCGAGCAGGGATGTGCCGCCGTTCGGCGGGCTTGTCACGACCATGTGCCCGCCCAGGGTCTCGACGCGGTCCCAGAGGCCGGTGAGTCCGGAGCCCCGGGCCGGGTCGGCACCGCCGACGCCGTCGTCGCGGATGGCGAGCCGGAACATGTCGGGCTGCGTGGTGACCTCGACCCGCACCACCGACGCGCCCGAGTGCCTGGCCGCGTTCGTCAGCGACTCCGACACGACGTAGTACGCGGCGATCTCGACCGGCGCTGGCGGGCGGCGGGCGGAACCGTCGACGTGCAGCTCGACCGGGATCGCGGACCGGCGGGCGAGCATCTTGATCGCCGGCACCAGGCCACCGGTGCCGAGGACCGCCGGATGGATGCCCCGCGCCAGTTCCCGCAGGTCCGTGGCGACCTCGGTGAGGCTCGTCGCCGCGCGCGCCATGTGCGCCCGCAGCTGCTCGGGCCGTATCTCGGTCTCCTCGGCCGCCCGGAGCTCGAGGCTGATGGCGATGAGGTGCTGCTGCGCACCGTCGTGCAGGTCGCGTTCGATGCGCTGGCGCGTCTCGTCGGCGGCGGTGGCGATGCGGGCGCGGGACGCGATGAGCTGGGTACGGCTGTCGGCATTGGCGATGGCGGTGGCGGCGAGGTCGGTGAAGTCCGTGATGCGCGCCTCCGCGTCCTGCGGCAGGGGTTCGGGCCGGGCGGAGGTGACGATGATGGTGCCCCACAGGCGCCCCCCGACGAGGATCGGCACCGCGACCGCCGAATGGATTCCCAGCTCGCGCCTGCGCGTGCTGCCGGGGTCGGCGCCGCAGCGCGAGTCGGCCCGCACGGCGCGGCCCGTGCGCCGCACGAGCTCGGCGACGCTGCCGGTCTCGAGCTTGCCGGTCTCGGACGGCGCCGTGGCCGGCCCGCGGCTGCCGGCGAGCGCCATCAGGCCGGGCTGGTTGGTCGAGACGATCGTGACCGTGTCGTCGGGCTCGTAGTGCAGCAAGGTCGTATGGCGGTCGTCCAGGAGCCGGCTGACCTCCGCGGTGACCGCACGGAAGACCTCGGCCGGGTCGACGGCGCGCGCGACGAGGGTCGCCACCCGTCGCAGTGCGACCTGCTGGGTCGCGAG
Source organism: Dactylosporangium sp. NPDC000555 (assembly GCF_040300025.1). Lineage (NCBI taxonomy): Bacteria > Bacillati > Actinomycetota > Actinomycetes > Micromonosporales > Micromonosporaceae > Dactylosporangium > Dactylosporangium sp. NPDC000555. The sequence goes on from NZ_JBEPDB010000105.1 coordinate 5,412, forward strand.
CGCCTGGAGTTCCTCCCCTCGCGCGGCGAGCGTGTTGACCATCGCCGCGCGTTCGCGTGCGGCGTACAGCAGCGACGCCAGCGGCGGGACCACGCGCTGCCGCAGGCGGTCCACCTGGCGTTGCGGCAGACCGGCGGGCACGCGCAGCGCTCCCAGCAGGGTGCTGTCATGCTCGAGCGGCAACACGGTCTGCCGGGCATCACCGGCCGGGCCCGGGACCGCCGGCCTGGCTTCGATCGCCGCCATGGGCAGGTCGAACGCGCTCCTGATCTGCTGGGCCACCGCGGGCAGGACCGAGTCGACGTCATTGTTGTTGTCGAGCAGCAGGCGGGCCATGTCGGCGGTGAGATCGGACTCCTGGACCCGTGCGGCCCGCATGCGGGACTGGCCCGCCAGGGCGCTGGCCACCGCCGCCACGCCGATGAAGACCCCGATCGACATGACGTCCCGGACGTCGGAGTCGACGAGGCTGCCGATGGGATGGACGAAGAAGAGGACGAACACGGCGACGCTCGCCAGCGCCGTGGCCACCCCGAGCCACCATCCCCAGACGATCGAGACCACCACGACGCCGAGCAGGTAGATCACGCTCGGCGTGGACTCCCCCGTGAAGGCGTGCATAGGGTAGGTGAGCAGGGTCTCCAGCACCAGGAACAGCAGCGCGACCAAGATCCCTAGCCACGTGGGCGGGGGCGTCGGCCGCACCAGGATCGACAACGGGCTCACGCGCATGTCGCCACTTTAGTCCGGTTATGTACCACCTCGGCCGCACCGCCGGCACCCATCGGCGACGGCCGGCGACTACGTACGCCCACCCTCCAGGGCACCCTGGATCGTCTGCGCCGACAGTTCCGCCTTGTCCACGAACGCGACGGCGGGACTGTCCTGGAGCAGATCCATCATCTCGTCCTTGTCGTGGCTGGAGATCAGGATGACCTGGACCGCCCACCGCCGGGCCCGCACGTCCGCCTCGATGCGTTCGGCCAGCGCGAACCCGCTCTCCGCGCCCAGGTAGACGTCCACGAGGACGACATCCGGCCGGAGGGAGTCCACCCCGGCTATGGCCTGCGCGCCGTCCTGCGCCACTCCCACGACGCTGATCCCTTGACTGCTCAAAGCCCGCTCGGCCGCCGCGAGAAACGCGGCCGAGTCGTCCACTATGAGACACCGGATGCCCATCGAACCCAGCCTCCCGGCCGAACCGGCAAGAGGCTCCCGCACACACCAGACGAAACCTCCGGCCAACCGTAACGCGTGCGCGACGATGGACGCATTCCCGCCCGGCGGCGCAGCACGCCACTGCCCTGGTTCCCGCACCGGGCGGTCCTAATCCGCGTCATCGGGCGAGGCCGCGGTGGACCGTGCCGGCGTCCGCACCATCACCGCCGGGGACGCGCCGCGAAGGCGGCGACGCCGGAAAGGCTACAGACCGGCCCGCCGGCGCCGATCAGCGAACCGTAGGACGGTTCCGGAACACAGGGCGGGCAGACCGGTGAGCACCACCACGGCAGACGACGCACAGCGCGCCGGCGGCGCCGAGGCCGGGCGATACCTGACGTTCACGCTGCACGACGAGTCGTACGCGCTGGACATCTTCCACGTCATCGAGATCATCGAGTACCGCCCGCTCACGGCGGTGCCGATGGCCCCCGACTTCGTCCGGGGCGTGATCAACCTGCGCGGCCGGGCGGTGCCCGTCGTCGACCTCGGCATCCGGTTCGGCCAGGGCGTCACGGCCGTGGCCCGGCGCACCAGCGTGATCATCGTGCACGGCGGCGACGCCGACGGCGCCGACGGCCAGGACATCGGGATCCTGGTCGACATGGTGAACAAGGTCGTCGGCTTCGGAGCCGGCGACGTGGAGCCGACGCCGACGTTCGGCACCGGCATCCAGCCCGAGTTCATCAGCGGGATGGCCCGCCGCGAGCACGACTTCATCATCGTCCTGGACCTGGAGCGGGTCCTGTCCCCGGGCGACGTCGCGGACCTGGCCCGCGCCGGCCGCGACTCGCCGGACGAAACCTCGCGACCGGTCCGGAGCGAAGCGGAGGGGCCGGTCGCGATGGGCACTGCTCGCAGGTCATGCGGCCGGAGCGAAGCGGAGGACGCGTGACCGGGGCGCTCGCTGCGCCACCGGAGATCACCGGCGCCGAGTTCGCGGCGATCAGCGCGCTGCTGTACCAGCGTACGGGCATCCGGCTCGTGCCGGGCAAGGAGACGCTGGTCATGGGGCGGCTCGGCCGGCGGCTGCGCCAGCTGGGCCTGGACGGCTACGGCGACTACGTGCGGCTGCTGCACCAGCCCGACGGGCAGGAGCTGGGTCAGGCCATCGACCTGCTGACGACGAACGAGACATCGTTCTTCCGCGAGCCGCAGCACTTCGACTACCTGCGCGAGGCGATCGTCCCGGCGCACCCGCCGGGACACATCCTCCGGCTGTGGAGCGCGGCCAGCTCGAGCGGCGAGGAGGCGTACACCGCGGCGATGGTCCTGCTGGAGCGGCCGCCGGCCGGCTCGTGGGAGATCGTCGGCACCGACGTGTCGACCCGGATCGTCGCCGGCGCGCGGCGGGGCCTCTACCCGATCGAGGCCGCCGGGCGGATCCCGCCGGAGCTGCTGCGCCGGTACTGGCTCAAGGGCCGGGACGAGTACGCGGGGCTCATGGCGGCCGGCGCGACGCTGCGGGAGAGGGTCCGGTTCCGCTACGCCAACCTGCTCGACGACCTGCGGGACCTGGGGCGCTTCGACGTCATCCTGCTGCGCAACGTCATGATCTACTTCGACCTGCCGACGAAGGCGGCGCTGATCCAGCGGCTGCAGGAGATGCTGTACCCCGGGGGTCACCTGATCGTGAGCCTCTCCGAGTCGCTCAACGGCATCCCGTCGCGGCTGCGCATGGTCCGGCCGTCGATCTACCGGCTCCCGGCGGGGCCCCATGGCTGACATGGTCCCCAAGCTCACGATCCGGACGCTCATCGTGGACGACTCGGCCGTGGTGCGGCAGGTGCTGTCGGCCCGGCTCGGCGCGGAGCCCGGCATCGAGGTCATCGGCGTCGCCGCCGACCCGATCTTCGCGATGAAGCTCATGAACCGCACCTGGCCCGACGTCATCGTCCTCGACATCGAGATGCCGCGGATGGACGGCCTCACGTTCGTCAAGCAGGTCATGTCGATCCGGCCCACCCCGATCGTCGTGTGCTCCACGCTCGTCGGCCGCAGCGCCCGGACCAGCCTGGACGCCCTGGCCGCCGGCGCGGTGACCGCGGTGGCGAAGCCGGAGAGCGGGCTCAAGCGCTACCTCGAGGACGACGGCGGCGGCATCGTGCCCGCGGTACGCGCGGCGGCGGCCGGCCGGGCCCGCCGCGCCGAGCGTCCCGCGTCCCGCCTGCCGGAGCCGGACCGCCCGCCGCGCCCGGCGGGCAGCGCCGAACGGCGCGTCGTGGCGATCGGCACCTCCACGGGCGGCACCCAGGCGCTGGAGCGCGTCCTCACCGCGCTGCCCGCAGGGGTGCCGGGCCTCGTCGTGGTGCAGCACATGCCGGAGCGCTTCACCGCCGCGTTCGCCGGCCGGATGAACGAGCTGTGCGCGGCCGAGGTGCGGGAGGCGGCCGACGGCGACCGGGTCCGCGGCGGGCTGGTCCTCGTCGCGCCCGGCGGGCGGCACCTGGAACTGCTGCCCGACGGGCCGGGCTACCGGGTCAGGGTGTTCGACGGCCCGCCGGTCAACCGGCACCGGCCCTCGGTCGACGTGCTGTTCCGGTCGGTGGCCAAGGCCGCCGGCCGACACGCGCTGGGCATCATCATGACCGGCATGGGCGACGACGGCGCCCGGGGACTCCTGGAGATGCGCCGGGCCGGCGCCGCCACCGTCGCCCAGGACGAGGCGACCTGCGTCGTCCACGGCATGCCGAAGGAGGCGGTCCTGATCGGGGCCGTCGAGCGAGAGGTGCCGCTCCCCGCGATAGCAGAGGTGATCCGCAATCATGGCTGAGGTCCTGTACATCGTCCTGGCCCTGCTGGCCGGGCTGGCCGCCGGGTTCGCGGCCGGGAGGTCCCGCCCGCGGGCCGCCGAGGCGCCGCCCGCCGAGGCGCCCGACGCCTTCCGGCGCGGCGTCGGCGAGTTCGCCGGCGCGGTGGCCCCGGTCTGGTCGGCCCAGATCGAGTCGTCGCGCACCCAGATGGAGTCCGGGATCGGGGCGATCACGCAGCAGTTCGGCCAGATCGTCGACAACCTGGACTCGCTGCTCAGCTCGTCGCAGACCGCGCTGGGGCAGGCCGCCGGCGGCACGGGGTCGTTCGACCGGGGCCGGGAACGCCTCGGCAACGTGGTGGACACGCTCGACAACGCGCTGAAGGCCAAGCGCCAGGCGGTGCGCGACCTGGCCGGGCTCGCCGGGTTCAACGACAAGCTGAAGCAGATGACCGCCGAGGTCGCGCAGATCGCCGCGCAGACCAACCTCCTGGCGCTCAACGCCTCGATCGAGGCGGCCCGGGTCGGCGCGGCGGGCGCCGGCTTCGGCGTGGTGGCGCTGGAGGTCCGGCAGCTCGCCGACCGCTCCATGGAGACCAGCGTGCAGATGGCGGAGAAGGTCGCGAACATCGGTACCGCGATCGAGTCGATGCTGGCCACCGCGGAGGGCGACGCGGAGCGGGAGGGCGTCGCGGTCGCCCGGGCCAACGGCGACGTGCAGGAGGTCGTCGACGACCTGCAGGGCGTCGTCACCCGCTCGCAGGAGTCCTCGCAGCGCATCGAGCGGGCGGCCGTGGGGATCCGCGCCGCGATCTCCGACGCGCTGGTGAACCTGCAGTTCCAGGACCGGGTCGGCCAGGTGCTGCAACACCTGCAGGACAACATCGGGCGGCTGCCCGGGCACGTGGCCGAGGCGCCGCCGACCGGGCCGCGGGCGCGCCCGCTGCTCGACGAGCTCGAGCACGCCTACACGATGCAGGCGGAGCGGCACGCGCACCGGGCGGGGGCGGTGACCGAGGTCCCCCGGTCCGAGATCACGTTTTTCTAGATCACGTCTCGCAGGAGGACTGCATGTCCAAGACCGTTCTGGTCGTCGACGACTCGGCCTCGGTACGCCAGGTCGTCACGATCGCGCTGAAGGGCGCCGGCTACGAGGTCATCGACGCCGTCGACGGCCAGGACGCGCTGCGCAAGCTCGACGGCCGGCGCGTCCACCTGGTCATCTCGGACGTCAACATGCCCAACATGGACGGCATCACCCTCGTCGGCGAGATCCGCAAGCAACCCGCCTACCGGTTCACGCCGATCATCATGCTGACCACCGAGTCGCAGGAGGAGAAGAAGCGGCAGGCCCAGACGGCCGGCGCCAAGGCGTGGGTGACGAAGCCGTTCCAGCCGGCACAGATGCTCGCCGCCGTGTCGAAGCTGATCGCGCCGTGACCGCTGCGGCGCCGGCCCGGCTGGAGATCGAGGGCGAGCTGACCATCCTCACCGCGGCGGAGTACCACGAAGGGCTCCTGCGGCTCCTGACCGGCGGACAGGACCTGGAGGTCGGGCTGGCCGGCGTGACCGAGTTCGACACCGCCGGGCTGCAGGTGCTGATGCTGGCCCGGCAGGAGGCGCGGCGGCGCGGCGTCCCGCTGCGGCTGACCGGCCACAGCGCGGCGGTCCTCGAGGTGCTGGCGCTGGCCTGGCTGACCCCGGACCTGGGGGCGGCGGCATGAACGAGGACGACATCCGCAGCGCGCTGGACACGTTCATCACCGAGGCGCGCGAGCTGGTGCAGGACTTCGAGGAGGGGCTGCTCGATCTGGAGTCCCGGGCCGACGGGCCGGAGGCGGTCAACGCGCTGTTCCGGGCGATGCACACGCTGAAGGGCTCCTCCGGGCTGTTCGGGCTCAAACATCTGGTCGCGTTCACGCACGTGCTCGAGTCGGTCCTGGACGAGCTGCGGGAGGGCCGGCTGCGGGTCACCCCCGGGCTGGTGAGCGCGCTGCTGCCCTGCGCCGACCACATCACGGTCCTCGTCGACGCGGTGGCCAGCGGCCGCAGCGAGCCGAGCGCCGCCGAGCAGCAGGTCAGCGAGCGGCTGCTCGACGGGCTGACGCCGTTCCAGGGCGGCGCGGGGCCGGGCGCGGCCCCGCAGCCCCCGCCGCCCGGTGCGGCGCGCACCTGGCTGCTGAGCCTCTGGTTCGGGCCGGACTGCCTGCGCAACGGGATGGACCCGCTGTCGTTCCTGCGGTACCTGTCGACCATGGGCACGGTGGTCAGGCTGATCACGGCCGCCGACGCCCTGCCGCGCGCCGACGAGGCCGACCCCGAGCGCTGTTACCTCGGCTTCGAGGTGGAGTTCGTCACCGAGGCCGCGAAGTCCGACATCGAGAACGTCTTCGAGTTCGTCCGCGAGGACAGCTCCATCCGCATCCTGCCGGCCGACAGCGCCGTCGAGATCATCGAGGCGCTGCCGGACAACGACCGGCTCGGCGACCTGCTGCGCCAGGGCGGCGTGGTCACCGACCTGGAGCTGGACCGGGCGCTGCGGATCCAGCACACCGCCGACGCGGCGGGCCGGCCGCTCGGCGAGATCCTCGTCCAGGAGCGGATCGTCCAGCAGCCGGTCGTCGACGCCGCGCTGAGCCGGCAGCGCAAGACCGCCGACGGGCGCTCGCACGACAACCAGACGATCCGCGTGTTCGCGTCCCGCCTCGACCGGCTCATCGACCTCATCGGCGAGCTGGTGATCGCGCAGGCCGGCGTCGGTACGGCCGACGGGGTCTCCGAGGAGCAGGCCCACGTGCTGCGGCTGGTCGAGGAGGTCCGGCACACCGCGCTCTCGCTGCGGATGGTGCCGATCGGCACCACGCTGCGCCGCTTCGAGCGGGTCGTGCGCGACGTGTGCGTCGACCTCGACAAGAACGTCGACCTGGTGATCACCGGCGGCGAGGCGGAGATGGACAAGGCCCTCGTGGAGCGCATCGGCGACCCGCTGCTGCACCTCGTACGCAACGCCCTGGACCACGGCATCGAGTCCCGCGCCGAGCGGGAGCGGGCCGGCAAGCCGGTCCGGGGGCGGTTGCGGCTCAACGCCTTCCACGACGCCGGCAGCTTCGTCATCGAGGTCTGCGACGACGGCCGCGGCCTGGACCGCGAGCGCATCCTGGCGAAGGCCACCGACCGCGGGCTGATCGCCCGCACCGCGGTGCTGAGCGACCAGGAGGTCTACGCGCTGATCTTCGAGCCGGGCTTCTCCACCGCCGAGGCCGTCTCCGACCTGTCCGGCCGCGGCGTGGGCATGGACGTCGTCCGCGGCGCCATCACCGCGCTGCGCGGCAGCATCGAGCTGCGCAGCACGCCGGGCGCCGGTACCACCATCCAGATCCGCCTGCCGCTCACGCTCGCGATCATCGACGGGTTTCTGGTCGGCGCCGGCGACTCGCACTTCATCGTCCCGCTGGACCGCGTCACCGAGTGCGTGGAGCTGCCCGCCGACGCCTGGGGCAGGTCGTTCATGCACCTGCGCGGCCAGGTGCTGCCCTACGTGCGGCTCCGGCAGGCGTTCGGCCTGCCCGGGCGGCCGCCGCGCCGGCAGAGCGTGGTCGTGATCGAGCACTCCGGCCAGCGGGCCGGGATCGTCGTCGACCAGCTCCTCGGCCAGTCCCAGACGGTGATCAAGCCGCTCGGGAAGCTGTTCCAGGATGTACGGTGCGTCAGCGGCTCGACCATTCTCGGCAACGGCGACGTGGCGCTCATCCTCGACATCGACGCGCTGATGTCCCAGCATGTGGCCCGGGACCGGCTGGCTCAGAACCGGTCGAACTTCGTCTCGTCGATGTCGGGCACCGTGACCTCGGCGGGGCGGCCCGGCGAGTGGGACGCGACGGCGACCGCCGGCCACTGAGTGCGCTCCTTGCCGTTGTGCCGATACGCGCCGCGGTCGTAGGGGGCGCGGGCGACGGCCCGCGGCGGCGCGGCAGCGTCGGTGGTGAAGAACGTCATCAGCTCCTGCAGCTGCAGGGTCTGCGCCGCCATCTGCTCGGCGGTGGCCGCGAGCTGCTCGCTGGACGACGCCGTCTGCTCGGTGACCTTGCCGATCTGGGACATCGCGACGTTGATCTGGCGCACGCCGGTGGCCTGCTCGTTGCTCGCGGCCGCGATCTCCTGCACGAGGTCGGACGTCCGGGTGATGCTGGGGATGATCTGGCCGAGCAGCTCCCCGGCCCGCTCCGCGGTCTGCACGCTGTCCGCCGCCAGCTCGCTGATCTCCTGGGCGGCGATCTGGCTGCGCTCGGCGAGCTTGCCGACCTCGGTGGCGACCACGGCGAAGCCCTTGCCGTGCTCGCCGGCCCGCGCCGCCTCGATCGTGGCGTTGAGCGCCAGCATGTTGGTCTGGAAGGCGATGTCCTCGATGATGCCGATCTTGCCGGTGATCTGCTTCATCGCGTCGACGGTCCGCTGCACCGCGTCGCCGCCCTCGTGGGCCTCGCTCGCCGCCCGACCGGCGATACCCTCGGTCGTGGTCGCGTTGTCGCTGTTCTGGCTGATGCTCGCGGTCATCTGCTCCATGCTCGCCGTCGTTTCCTCGACGCTGGCCGCCTGCTCGGTCGCCGCCTGCGACAGGCTCTGCGACGCGCCGCTGATCTGGTTCGAGGCGTTGCCGAGCTGGTGCGTCGACTCGATCACGGTGCGGACCGTCTCGCCGAGCCGGTCGAGGGCGCTGTTGAGCGCGCCGCCCATCCGGCCGACCTCGTCCTGGCTGTACACCGCCAGCCGCTGGTCGAGCCGGCCCTGCGCCAGACCCGAGAGCACGGTGACCGTCTCGCGCAGCGGACGCGACACCGCCCGGACCACCACGGTGACCGCGGAGAACGTGATCAGCACCGCGAGCACGGTGAGCGCGATGAGCAGCAGCTGCGCCGTGCCGTAGTCGGACGACGAGGCGGCGAGCGCCGCCTGCGCGGCGGCCCGCTCCAGGTCGACGAGGCCGCTCAGGGCGTCGGAGATCCGCGCGGCGATCGGGTCGACCTCCTCCCGGCTGATCCGGTTGTACTCCTGGTAGTTGTTCGCGCGGGCGGCCGGTTTCGCCTTGTCCTCGAGCACCTTCCGGTAGTCGGCCCAGGCGGCGGTGAAGCCGTCGCGGCCCGACTGCGAGGCGGCGTCGGCGCCGCTGGCGACGAACGCCTTCCAGCTCTCGTCGAGCGCCCTGACGGCGGCGTCGACGCGACCCACGGCGGCGTCGTTCTCGGCGGGCGACTGGGCCAGCGCGAGGCCGCGGGCCTGGAGGCGGATCTCCTTGTAGTCCGTCGCGACCATGTCGAGCAGCTGTATCGAGCGCAGGTTCCGCTCGTACAGCGACTCGAGGCGGTCCTGGCTGTTGCCGAGGTACAGCAGGCCGATCAGCCCGACCGCCGCCAGCAGGGCGCACACCACGATGGCGACGACCCGTAGCTTCCAGGCGACGGACAGGTCGCGGAAGGCGGACCTCACGGACCGGCGGCGCGGGCTCGTTGCTGTGCTCATGGCTGCGGCTCCCCCTGTGGCGGTTCTCATCCACACCCATCGGATCCGAGCCGCCCGGCCTGAGCGTTCCGCGCGCCCCCGGCCGCGGTCGCGCCGGCGAGGTCGTTGCGGTGCTGGCCGGAGGCGGTCGCGATAGGCTGGGCGGAGGCGTCGTGTCTTGACGCGAGGTGGATGGGCGGTCGCTGATGCGGGCGCGCCTGATGGCGCTGATCCTGAGCCCGAAGCCGCCACCGTTTGCGCTCGGGCTGCTGGTCGCCGCGGTGCTCATCACCGTGGAGACGGTGCTGCTGTTCGCCCTGCGGCCGGGGACGCCCGAGGGTGCCCGAAGCGTGGTGTACCTGTGCGGTGTGCTGATCATCTCCAGTCTGTGGGGCGCCGGCCTCGGCATCCTCACCTCGGTGCTCAGCGCCCTCGCCTTCAACTACTTCCACATCCGCCCCTACTGGAGCTTCAACCTCGTTCCGCGGCGGGATCTGCTCAGCGTCGCGGTCTTCATCGCGGCCGGGCTGTTGACCAGCTTCCTCGCGGACCTGGCCCGGGCCCGCGCCGCCGAGGCAGCGGATCGACGGCAGGAGGCCGACCTCGCCGCCGAGCTGGCCCGCCTGATGCTGCGCGCCGACGACCTGCGCTCGGTCCTCGCTCCGGCGTCCCAGCGAATCGCGGAGGTGTTCACGCTGCGGTCCGCGGCCATCGATCTCGGGCCGATCGCCGAGGACGATGCGCGGGCCGAGTTGCCGCTGCGGGATCACGAGACCCGGCTGGGCGCCCTGCTGATCCCGGCCGACCTGCCGGAAGGGACGCTCGAGCGCCTGAGGCAACGGCTGGTTCCGTCGCTGGAATCGCTGCTGCGCGCGGCGATCGACCGTGAGGTGATCAACAACTCGCTGCGGGCCAGCCGTGAAGAGGCCACGTTGCTGATGGAGGAGCAGGCGGCGTTGCGGCGGGTGGCCACCCTGGTCGCGCAGGGGTCCCCGCCGACCGAGGTGTTCGGCGCGGTGGCCGAGGAACTGCGCCAGATCCTCGGCCTCCGCAACACGGCGCTCATCCGGTACGAACCGGACGGCACCTGCACGCTGGTCTCGGGCCGCCACGAGCCCGGCATCGAGATGCCGCCCGGGACGCGCATCAAGCTCGACGGGGACTGCCTCTCGGGGATCATCAAGCGCACCGGAAGCTCGGCCCGCGTGAGCTACGCCCGCGCCGCGGGTCCCACCGCCGCGATGCTGCGCGAGATGGGCATCCGTACCGGGATCGCCGCTCCCGTCATGGTCGAGGGTCGTCTTTGGGGCGCCACCCTCGTCACGACCAGGTCGCCCGTGCCGATATCGGAGGCCGCCATGGCGCGCCTGGTCGACTTCACCAAGCTGCTCGCGACGGCGATCGCCAACGCCGACAGCCGGGCCCAGCTGACCGCCTCCCGCGCCCGCATCGTCGCCGCCGCGGACAACACCCGCCGCCAGCTCGAGCGCGACCTGCACGACGGCACGCAGCAACGCCTCATCTCGCTCGCCCTGCACCTGCGCTGGGTGGAAGCGTCGGTGGTGCCACCCGGCTACCACAGGATCAGGAAAGAGCTGACCCTCGCCGCGAACGGCCTGACCGACGCCTGCAACGACCTGCGGGAGATCTCCCGGGGCCTCCATCCGGCGATCCTGTCCAAGGGCGGGCTGGGCCCGGCGCTGAAGGCGCTTGCCCGCCGCAGCCCGGTTCCGGTCGAGCTCACCCTGAACATCGACCAGCGGCTGCCCGAGCGGGTCGAGGTCACCACGTACTACATCGTGTCCGAGGCGCTCACGAACGCCGCCAAGCATGCCCGGGCGACGGTGGTGCACGTCGACGCCGAGGCCCGGGACGCGGCCCTCGGGCTCTCGATCCACGACGACGGCATCGGGGGAGCCGGCACCGGCAGCGGTACCGGACTGATCGGCCTGCTGGACCGCACCGAGGCAGTCGGCGGCAAGCTGGAGGTCGTGAGCCCGATCGGCGGCGGCACGACCCTCAGGGTCAGCATTCCGATCGACGCGACCGACCCGTGCGACGCGGCCTGACCGACAACCCATCCGGTTTCGCGGTGCGCTTCGCGGGTATGCCGTACGCCATGTGGCGGAGCATCCTGGCCGGCGCGGCCGCCGGCGCCGCTGGTACCACGGCCCTCAACGCCGTCGGCTACGCGGACATGGCGTGGCGCGGCCGGCCCGCGTCGAGCGCGCCCGACCGGGTCGTCGAGCGGATCGCCGAGCGGATCGACCAGTCCGTGCCCGGCGAGGGCGAGACCCGCGGCAACCGCGTCTCCGGCCTCAGCGGCCTGTCCGGCACGCTGACGGGCGTCGGCATCGGCGCGGCGGCCGGGCTGCTGCGCGCCTGCGGGGTACACATCCCGCCGGCCGCGGGCGCGGCGGTGTTCGGCGCGGCCGCGATGGCCGCCACGGACGGCTCGATGGCGGCCCTGCGCGTGAGCGACCCGCGCACGTGGTCGGCGAAGGACTGGGTCAGCGACGCCGTGCCGCACCTGGCGTACGGCGCGGTGACGGCCACCGTCCTGGACGCCCTGACCCGGCCGCGGACGCGACGCCTCTCGCGCTGACTCCTGTCCCGGGCTCAGAGTCCGAACGCTTGCGCGACCTGCAAGGTCAGGTCGTCCGGGGTCGTCGCGGTGTCGACCTCGATGACGTGCAGGTCGAGCCGCGCCGTTTCCTCACGAAGGCGTTCCGTGAACATCCGATCACGCTCGAGCAGGTTGCGCAGGGCGCCTTCCGGGTCGCTCGTCTGGCCGAGGAAGGCCCACGACGACCCGCCGCGGCTGTCGAACACGGCCCGCCGGAAGCCGGGCGTCGGGAGGAGCCAGACGGCGTGCAGAGGCGCGGTGAGCAGCGGCATCACCAGGCGCGGCAACAGCCGGAAGCCCTCGGCGATCACGCCGGGCTCCGCCGGCAGGCGCAGGAGGTCCTGGACGATCAGGCCGAAGCTCTCGCCCCGGTACCAGTGGAATGTCTCCAGCATGACCTGCGGGGATCGGTTGACCCATCGCTCGTCCATGTCCATGGCCATGAACTCGCTCAGCCGCGGGGAGTCCTCGGCTGAGCTGCGGCCGGCATGATCCGGCATCACATCGTCGGTCGCATAGACGCGCAGACCGTGCCGGTCCGCCAGTTGACGAGCGATGGTGGACTTGCCCGCACCGCTGCCGCCGCCGATCCAGTAGACGTGCCGTAGCCGTGCGTCGCCGGCAGTCTCTTCATGCCGCACGGCTCGCAACCTTACCCGCGCCGCGGGCTGCTGGCTGCCCGGACCGCGGTCAGCGCGCCGGTGCCGCGGTCGAGTCGTTCAGCATGGCCAGCGCGGCCGGGATGGCATCGGCGACCCGGTCGAGGTCCGGCACGGCGCGGTGGTCGGCGTGCAGTCCTATGTGGACGGAGTCCCGGTACGTCGACACGGCGATGGCGAGCTCCTGTCCGTGGGCCAGCGGCGCGATGGGGTATACGTGCTGGAGCGGGCCACCGGCGAGCGCCATCGGTCGTGAGGGGATCGGGACGCTGGTGATCGTCGTGTCGAACAGCAACGGGCCGGCACGGCGCAGCAGCGGGATGGTGAGGTGCTGCGCCGCGGCCGGGAGCCGGTCGGCCAGCACCGGGAACGCTCCGGGGCCGCGGGCGAATCCGGCGGCCTTGTTGCGGTCCATCGCCGCGCGGATGTCGTGCAGGACGCTGAGCGGGCCGTCCCTGTTGTGGACCGGCAGGTCGCACAGGTACCCGGACAGGACGTTGCGCCGACGCGGCTCCGCATGGCGGCTGCGTTGGCTGACGGGAATGAACGCCCGGACGGTCAGGGCCTGCGGCGAGCGGCCGTTGGCGAGGGCCCAGCGTTGCAGGGCGCCGGTGATGACGGCGAGCAGGACGTCGTGCTCGGTGCCGCCGTGGCGTTTGCGTACCTGCCTGACGTCATGGGTGTCGAGCCGGGCGACGACGAGCCGGCGTGCCGCGGCCGATCGGTCCGTCGGCACCGCGGGTTCGCGGCGTTGGCCGTCGCCCCTGGCGAGCAGTGCCGGCAGCGCGCCGAGACGGGCGTGGGACAGCACCGAGGCGGCGATGCCCACGCTGTTGGAGGCCAGTCCGAGCGCGCGGGGAAGCTGCAGGGCGTCCTGCGCCAGTCCGGTGATGGCACGCGCCGTGCGGGTCGCCCGCTCGGCGGCCGGCAGCGCGATCGGCGGGATGAACGGCACCAGGAAGGACGGGACCGCCGGGCCCTCGTCGGGCTGGTCGGGCTCGCCGGGTCGGCGGTCGGCGAACCCGTCGAGGAGGCGAAGACCGAGCTCGACCGTACGAAGGCCGTCGGCCATGGCGTGGTGCAGCTTGATCAGCACGGCGAACCCGCCGTCGGGCAGGCCGGTCAGCAGGTGCAGTTGCCACAGGGGCCGGTTCAGGTCGAGGGGCTCGGCCATCAGCTCGCCGGCCAGCATTGTCATCGCATCCGGTTCCGGTTTCCGCCCGTCAGGGTCCAGCTCGTGCAGGTGCAGATGCCGGGCCAGGTCGAACGCCTTGTCGGGGGTCCACGCCGCACCGCCGAGCGGCAGCCACGTGGCGCGGATGCGCTGGCGCAGCGCCGGTATCCGCATGAGGCGCTCGGCGAGCACCGAGACGAGTTGGGCGGCCGCGATCAGTTTCCGCGGAGCGAACACCGCGAGTGCGCCCAGATGCATCGGCGCGCCCGGCGACTCCAGGCGCAGGAACGCCGTATCAAGGCAGGTCAACCGCTCGTCCTCCACCGACAGCCTCTCTCCTGGCGATGCTGGCCACGGTGCCCCGCACTCGCAGGCGTGGCGCACGCGGTACCAATGTCGCAACTTCGGGTGTCCCGGCCGGCGCGCGCGCCCGAACCTCACCCGGCACGGGCCTCGAATCACCCAGGACGAACGAGGACGGCAGCGGGCCGCGGTGACGCAACCGTGAGTAACGGCATGAGAACACTCGGCCGCCGGATCGCGCGCCGATCCGTCCCGTTCGGGGGCTATGTCACATCTTCCGGCCGGGTGCGCTGCGGCCTCGGGGCGGCGCGTAGGGTCGCTGGCGTCGATGGACTCGCGGAGGGAGTGGCGGCATGTGGCGGACGGCGGCCCGGCGCAACGGCGGGACGGCGAGCACTCCTGGTGCGCTCGATTCGTCACCCCCGTCCGGGGCACGGGTGCGTCCCGAGTTCCGCAAGACCGTCGTCTTCGGGCTGATCGCGCTGGCCGCGCTGATCGCCGGCCACGAGGTCGGCGGGGTGCACGCCGCCTCGATCCGGGTCCGGTTCATCGCGTACGGCTGCGCGGCACTCGTCGCCGCCTTCGGCGTGGCCGCCAGTCGCACGACCGCGCGGGAGGTGCAGCGCATCGCGGTGGCGCGGGCCGGTGACGTCGCCGGCACCCCGCTGCGGCTGGTGGTGCTGCTCGGCGGATATCTGGTCACCGCGATCACGGTGTGTGACCTGGTCGGCCTCCAGCTGAGGCAGCTGCTCGTCGGCGGCGCGATCACCGGCATCATCCTCGGCCTGGCCGCCCAGCCGGTGCTGAGCAACCTGTTCGCCGGGCTCGTGCTGCTGTTCGCCCGGCCGTACGTGCCGGGCCAGCAGGTCCGCGTGATGTCCGGCGCGATCAACGGTCCGCACGTCGGCGTCATCGTCTCGGCCGGCCTGCTGTACACCAAGCTGGAGACCGCCGACGGGCCGCTGAACATCCCGAACTCGTCCCTGCTCGCCGCGGCGGTCGGCCCGGCAACCACGAAGCCGGAGCCGGAGGAGCAGGAGACCTTCGCGGCGGCGCCCTCCGACGACGGCGCCGCCGCCGCCCTGGCCACGGTCGTCGCGGGCGCCGAGTCCGGCTTGAGCGCCGGCGAGCAGAACGGCCGCGCCGGCGAGCGCAGTCCTATCCGACCTTGAGGGCCAGCTTCCCGACATAGTGATCATTCAGGGCGCGATGAGCATCCGCGGCTCGCTCCAGCGGGAAGCTCCGGGCGACGTGGACCTCGAAGGAGCTCGCCTCGATGATCGCGTTCAGCCGATCGGTGCCGGCACGGCTTCGATCCCCGTCGTAGTAGGACACCGCCGCGCCCGGCGCCGTCACGGGCACGGGCAGGACACCGTTCGGCCAGGCGATCCGTCCCGAGTTCTTGATCGCGCGAAGAGACCGTTCGGCGGTCTCGCCTCCCGCGGTGACCAGAGCCGCATCGAGCCCGTCCGGTGCGAACTCGAATGCCGCGGCCAGCACGTCGTCCTTGCGACCGTCGACGACGGCGTCGGCGCCCAGCCGCCGGGCCAGGGCGACACCGTCGTCACCGGAGGCCACGGCCAGCACCCGGATGCCATGGTGCCGCGCCAGCTGCACGGCCAGGTGCCCGATACCCCCGCCGGCCCCGAAGACCATGAGCGTCTGGGCCGGCCGCAGGCCGAGCAGGTCGAGGCCGCTCAGTGCGGTCACGGCATCCCAGGCCATCGCGCCGGCCTGTTCGGCCGGCAGCCGGTCGGGCACCCGCGCCACGAACTCCGCCGCAACGACGCCGTACTCGGCGTAGAAGCCGCCGCGCGGCACCGGCATCGACGCGGCGTAGACACGCTCGCCCACCTCGAACCGGGTGACGTCGCGACCGACCGCGGCCACCGTGCCCGCCGCGTCCCAGCCGAGGACGTAGGGGAAGGTCGACGCGACGCCGAAGAGGCCGTCGTAGCCCCCCGTTCGCTCGAACGCGTCCCAGGACCCGACCCCCGCGAACTCCACCCGGATGAGGACGTCGTCGTCGCCGAGAACCGGCAGCGGTATTTGGCGCGAGGAGAGCTCGCCGACTCCGCCGAACCGGTCGAGGACGACCGCGTTCATCCGCGGCCCCACGTTCGCGCCGCCCGCCGTGCGTTCGACTCTGCTGTCCATCGGCCCTCCATGTTTACTTGATTGAATCAAGGATCATTGGACCACAGCTATTTGAGTGAATCAAGTAACTCCGTTAGGCTGGGAGCCATGGCGCTGCCGAACGGACCCGTAACCGCCTCGTCCGAGGCCGAGGCCGTCCTGTTCGACCTGGTCGACGTGTACGACCGCGCCTACGAGGCGGCCGCGGCCGAGCTGTCGCTCAGCTCGGCGCAGGCATGTGTGCTCGGGCGACTCGACGAGCGACGCGGCATGGGCGCCCTGGCCGAGGAGCTCGGCTGCGATGCCTCCAACATCACCCAGATCGTCGCGCGCCTGGAGGCGCTCGGCCTCGTCACCCGCGAACCGAATCCCCGGGACCGCCGCGCACGACTCGTCGCGCGAACCCCCCGGGGCGACGAGATCAACCACCGGTTCGCAACGGCCTTCACCTTCGCCCGCGCGGCGATCGGACGACTCTCACCCGACGAACAGGACCAGTTGACGGCGCTGCTGCGCAAAGCACTGGGCTGACGCGGCCCGCCACGGGCGGCGCGGGACGGCACAACGACGCTCGGGTGGCACGAGTTGCGCGGCGATGTCGCGGCCATTCGGGCGGGCTCGGCCGTTCGGGCAGACCTCGCCGACGCCGTCGCCGCTCGCCGGATTTCGCCCGCCGGGACGCGCGGTGCCCGCTACGGTCGCCGACATGCCCTTCGCCCGATTTGCCGGGAACATCGCGCCACGCTGGTGGCGTCGTCTGTCGCTCCTCGCCGTGCCGCTCGCCGTGCTGGCCGGGGTGCCGGCGGTCGCGGCGGTGTCCGCGACAACGTTGCCGGCGCCGTCGTTCGACGGCCCCGTCCATGCCGTGGCCTACCGCGGCAACGTGGTGTACGTGGGCGGCGAGTTCACGGCCGCGGTCGTGAACGGGCGCCGCATCCCGCGGCAGCGGCTGGCCGCGTTCGACGCCCGCACCGGCGCGCTGCTGGGCTGGGCACCGCCGGCCGACGCCACCGTCCGGGCGCTCGCCGTCGCCGGCAGGACGGTCTACGCGGCCGGGGACTTCAGTGCCGTCGGCGGCGTGGCGCGGCAACGGGTGGCGGCGCTGGACGCCGACCGGGGCACGGACACCGGGTTCCAGCACCGGATCGCCGGCCAGCCGACCGCCCTTGCCGTCGGGCACGGCCGGCTGTACGTCGGCGGCCGGTTCAGCAGCGTGGACGGCACCGCGCGCGCGAACCTCGCCGCGTTCACCGTCGCCGACGGCGCGCTCGACACCGGGTGGGCGGCGGGCAGCGACAACACCGTCACCGCCCTCGCCGTCACCACCGACCGGGTGTACGTCGGCGGCCGCTTCCACCGCGTCAACGGCGTGAACGCGCTGCGGCTGGCCGCGCTCGACACCGTCACCGGGGCGCTGGACCGCAGCTTCCGGCCCAACCCGCCGGCGATCGTGCTGGGCGTCGCCACCGACGCCGCCGCGAGCCCGCCGGGCAGCGGCTCCGGCGGCGGGGCGGTGATCGCGGTGGCGATGGGCGGGCAGGGTGGCCGCGCGGCCGGCTACACCCGCACCGGCGAGCTGCGCTGGCAGCGGGTGTTCGACGGCGACGTGCAGGCGGTGGCCGTACTCGATGGGATCAGCTACCTGGGCGGGCATTTCGACACGGCGTGCACGACCACCCGCAACCAGGCGCGCGGCATCTGCACCGACGGGGCCACGACCCGGATCAAGCTCGCCGCGGTCGACCCGGCCGGGCGGCTCACCGGCTGGGCACCGCAGGCCAACGGGATCGTCGGGGTGCGGGCCCTGGCCGCGAGCCCGGTCACCGGGACCGTCACCGCCGGCGGCGAGTTCACCACGATCGGTGGCATCGTGCAGAAACGTGTCGCCGTCTTCGGCTGACCCCGCACCGTCCGGCGAGGCGCTCCGCTGCCGCCGTCGCGCGCCTGGCCCCCGCGACCGACGCGAATCGGTGGGCCGTCGCGCCGGCGTAATGCGGCCCTGCGACAATCGGCGGGTGCGGCGTCCAGGCAGCGCTGTCCGAACAGCATGGCAACCGGCGCTGACCGGCGGGCTGCTCACCGCCGCGCTGCTGGCCGTCCTCGCCGCGCCCGCCGGCCGGTCGTACCCACCAGCCGCGACTCCTCCGCCGCAGGCGGAGGAGTCCGTCACCGGGCCCACGCACACCGCAACGCCCCCGCCGATACCCCCAGAGGAGCGGAGCGCGGCGGCGGACCCGGACACCGTGTGCACGATCAGCGACCCGCGGGCCGTCGGCCTGTCCGGGCTGCTCGCCACCCCCACCGGCTACCTCGTGCAGAACGACCGCAGCCCAGGCGCACAGGGCGTGTTCGGCGTGTTCGTCCTGGACCACGCCTGCGCGGTGACAGCCACCGTCACCTACCCGGGCGACACGATCGACCCGGAAGACCTCGCCACCGCACCCGACGGGACCGTCTGGGTGGCCGACACCGGCGACACCGACATCACCGACCCGCGCCGACGCCGCGAAACCGTCACTCTGTGGCGATTTCCCGACCCCGCCACCATCGCCTCCGGCACGGGGGCGCCCGAGCCGTATCCGCTGCGCTACGCCGACGGCCCGCACAACGCCGAGGCCTTGCTGTTCGACCATGACAGCCGGCCGATCCTGGTCACCAAGGACGCCACCGGCGGTGCCGGGCTCTACACCACCCGCGGCCCGCTGCGGCCCGGCCCGGAACCGGACGTGCTGTATCGGGTCGGGACGTTTCAGCCGAATCGGTCCGGCACCCGCAACCCGTTCGGGTCGCTCGGCACCGAGGTCGTCACCGGCGCCGCCGTCGCCCCCGACCGCAGCTGGGTCACCCTGCGCACCTATGCCGACGCCTACACCTGGTCCACCGCGGGCCGTGACCTGCTCGCCGCCGTCACCACCGGTACTCCCGCCATCACCCCGCTACCCGACGAGCCGCAGGGCGAGGCGATCGCCGCCAGCATCGACGGCCAGGCGCTGCTCACCGTCTCCGACCAGCCCGGCCCCACCCGCCTCTTGCGCTACACCCCGACCGCCTGGACCAGCACCTGGCCCGCCGACACCCCACCCCCGCCCGCCGACGCCGGACCGGCCGGACCGGCCGCCGACCCGGCGATGCCATCCCGGCTGCCGCACCGCACCGACCTGACCGCCGCCGTCGCCGTCGGCCTCGTCATGGTCTCGGTGGGTCTGCTCGGCATCCGCCTCGCTCGCCGCCGGGCCGGACCCGCGCCGGACACAGCCGTCCCCCGGCCGGCGGCCCGGCGACGGGAACCGTACGACCCAGCGGTGACGTGAGAGATCTCGCTACAGTGATACCCGCCCGCCCCACCACGACGGCGCGTCCATCCGACCGAAACCCTGGAGCCAGCTCGTGACCTCGCCCGGTGCGCCCGACCAGACCAGCGACGGCGCGCGCATCGACGCCGACCGGCCACACCAACGTCACGAACCCGCCGACCCGCCGCCCTACTGGAAGACTGAGTTCCCCAAGGCGTTCGGCAAGCAGTACCAGCCGGCGAA